>CAYHCR010000430.1:0-4405 GCA_964354895.1 uncultured Myxococcales bacterium
CTTCATGGCTCCTCCTCGTAGGTGACACTCACGGGCACGGCGACCGAGAATCGTTGGACGTCTTCGCTCAGGCGGAGCACCCGCGGGGCCGTCGTCGCCGCGACGAACGGTCGGATCACTGACGCCGGGTCGAGCGGATCGGTGCCGAGCGCCGCCTCGATGCAGTCCTCGACCCCATCGTGGTCACGGTCTGCGAGGCATGGGTCGCAAGGCTCGTCGACCGCCCCATCACAATCATTGTCGAGTCCGTCGCAGGTGGCCTCGACCGCCTCGAAGGTCGGGCGGTCCCGGCATCTCAGGCCGGTCTCGAACGCGAAGGCCGAGGCGACCGCGAGGGTGTTGCCTGCGGGGTCGCGCAACGCCGTCGTGAGCGCCACGACATACTCGGCGTTCGAGTCGAGCGGTTCATCGGGCGTGAAGACCACGATCACGTCCGACACCTCGGCCACGCCCGGCACCTCGACGCCGTCGCGGGTCACGAGGACACCGTCGGCGAGGCTCGCCGGGTCGAGAGGCTCGCTGAAACCGACCCGGATCACCGTGTCCGGGTCGACGTCGCGGGCGTCGTCCCGGGGCTCGGTGAAGACCACCGTCGGTCCGACCAGGTCGGCCTGCCGCGGCGTCGCCGTGACCTCGTTCGAAGGCGGCCCTTCGCCGGCGAGGTTCGTTCCGGTGACGATGAACCAGACCGGGACGTCCGGGGCGAGCCCCTCGACGACGTGCGGGCTCGTCGCGCCGACGATCCTCGAGATCTCCGGCCGGGTCCACGGCACCTCGACGCTCGTCGGCGACGAGCTCTCCGGCCAGCTCTCGCGCATCGCGGCGCGCGCGCCGGTGGCCGCGCCCTCGTCCCGCGACGCGCTCTTCGCCGGCTGCACGGCGCTCGTGCGCGAGCCCGCAGAGGTGCGCGGCGCGTTCGTCGTCGCCGCCGCGACGGGCGTGCCGCTGCGCCCGGAGCCCGCCGGCGGCCGCTGCTGTGGCGCGCCCCTCTGGGCCGCGGGAGATCTGGAGGCGTTCGAGCGCCACGCCCGCGACTTCGCGAAGTCCGTGCGGCGCGGGACGATCTGGGTGCTCGAGCCGGAGTGCGCGCAGACCTTGACGACGCGCTACGCGGAGGTCGGCGTGCGGCTGCAGGCCGACGTGCGGCCGCTCGTGGACCTCATCGCGGGCCGGCTGGATCGGCTGCGCGGTCGGCCGAAGCTGGGCGAGACGGTGGTGTGGCACGATCCGTGCGCGCTCGGGCGGGGCCTGGGCCGCTACGATGAGCCCCGCGCGATGCTCGACGCGGCCGTCGCCGAGCGCCGCGAGCCGGTCTTCACGCGCGAGGAGGCCCGCTGCTCCGGCGCGGGTGGGCTGCTGCCGCGGCTGATGCCCGAGGCGGCCGAGCGCGCGGCGCTCTCTCGCGCCGAGGAGCTGATGGAGGCGGCGCCGCTCGCGGTGACGGGCTGCCCGGGGGCGGCGCGCGCGCTCGAGCGTGGCGGCGCGAACGTGACGGGGCTCTACGCGCTGCTCGCGCGGTGGCTGGGGGGATGAGCGTGGAGAAGAAGATCGTCTTCGTGGTGAACCCGCGCAGCGCGAACGGCGCGACCGGGCGCTCCTGGCCGAGCCTCGCGGAGAAGCTCCGCAGCCGCGTCGGCGAATTCGGCGCGCTCTTCACCTCGCGCCCGATGGAGGCCGCCGCGCTCACGCGCCGCGCGCTCAAGGACGGCGCGGACGTCGTCGTCGCGGTGGGCGGCGACGGCACGACCAACGAGGTCGTCAACGGCTTCTTCGAGGACGGCACCGTCGTGCGCGAGGGCGCGGCGCTCGCCGTCTTCCCGCGCGGCACCGGCGGCGACTTCCCGAAGACCTTCCGCTGGAACACCTCGGTCGAGTCGACCGCCGCGCGGCTCGCGGCGCTCCGGCTCGCGCCGCTCGACGTCGGCCAGCTCACGTACGTTTCGCACGAGGGCGCGACCGAGCAGCGCTACTTCGTGAACATCGCCTCCTGCGGCAGCTCCGGGCTCGTCGATCGCTACGCGAACCAGGGGAGCAAGGCGCTCGGCGGCAAGCTCTCGTTCCTCATCGCCAGCACGCGCGGCATGCTCGCCTACGAGGATCGCCGCTGCCGGATCCGCTTCGACGGCGGCGCGTGGGAGGAGCACGACGTCACCGTGCTCGCCGTCGGGAACGGGCAGTACTTCGGCGGCGGCATGTGGGTCGCGCCGCACGCGCGGCCCGACGACGGGACCTTCGGCGTCACGATCTGGAGCGGCTTCGGGATCTCCGACTTCGTCGTCCACACCCGGAAGATCTACGACGGACGCCACGTGAGCCTGCCGGGCACGAAGACGCGCGAGGCGAAGGTCGTCGAGGCGACGAGCGAGCACGAGGTGCTGCTCGACGTCGACGGCGAGGCGCCCGGCCGTCTCCCCGCGAAGTGGGAAGTGTTGCCGGCGGCGATCCGGGTCGTCACGTGAGCGCCGCGACCCAGCCGGTCGCGCGGTTTCACGAGGCGTTCGAGCGGGCGAAGGCGGCGCGCATCGCGCAGCCCGAGGCGATGGCGCTCGCCACCGCCGACGCGCAGGGTCGGCCGTCCGTGCGGATGGTCCTGCTCAAGCACGCCGACGAGCGAGGCTTCGTCTTCTACACGAACCTCGAGAGCCGCAAAGGTGACGAGCTCGCGGTCAACCCGCACGTCGCGCTCTGTTTCTTCTGGGAGGCGATCAACGAGCAGGTGCGCGTCGAGGGCCGCGCGGAGCCTGTCTCCGACGCGGAGGCCGACGCCTACTTCGCGAGCCGCGCCTGGGGCAGCCAGCTCGGCGCGTGGGCGAGCGCGCAGAGCCGGCCGATGTCCTCCCGGGCGAGCCTCGTCGCGAACGTGGCGGCGGTGACGCTGCGCTTCGCGGGGCGGAGCGTGCCGCGGCCGCCCCACTGGTCGGGGTTTCGCGTCGTGCCGTCGCGGATCGAGCACTGGAAGGGGCAGGAGAGCCGGCTGCACCTCCGGGAGCTCTGGGAGCGACGTGGGGAAGGGTGGGAGAGCCACCTCCTCTTTCCCTGACTGGCGCGCACCTGCGTCCGTCCTCTACGATCGCGCGACGCACCCAACGTCGCGAGGATCAAAGCCCATGCCGATGCCCTCCCTCGTCCCGCTCGCGCTGCTCCTTTGCGGCGCAGCGAACGCGCCCGCGGCGCTGAAGGTCGAAACGCCGGAGGCCGCGCGGTTGATCTGCAGGGCGACGGAGCCGCTCGCGCGGGCCCGCGTGCCGCTGCTCGAGCAGGACGCCTGGCGCGCGCGGAAGAAGCGGGTGATGGGCGCGGACTACGAGGCGAGCGTGCCGCTGGCGCAGTTCGATCTCGCTGCCCTCGACGAGGAGGAGCGCGAGATCACGTTCGCGCGGCGGGACGTGCTGCGCCCGGCGGTCGGCGTGCAGCTCTTCATGACCGAGGCCGACATCACGCTGCAGCTCGACCCGGCGTCGCTCGTCGCGGGCCCGCGCCCGATCGCCCGGCTCGCCGGCGAGCTGCTGCGCGACGAGGCCGCGACCTTCCGCGTCCGGTATTCGCTCGCGGATGGGGACGGCGCGGGCCCTTGCCCGACACTGGCGAAGGTCGGATCGAGGCCGCTGCTGATGATCGATCCGCTCGAGTGGGAGCTCGTCGACGGCGGCGGCAAGACCGTCGCGCGGGGCAACGGCGAGGCCCAGTCGGATCGGCGCAGCCCGCCGGGCGGTCGGCCGCTGGTCTCCATCGCGCCCGCGACGGTCGACGGTGACGGCCCGCCGGCGAGCCAGGTGACGGAGAAGGCGCGCCTCGTCGGCAACGCGCTGCACGCCTGCTTCGAGGTGACCGTCGCCGCGGACGCCCGCGCGGAGGGCTCGCTCGTGCTCCGCGTGGAGATCGACGGCTCCGGCGCCTCGCTCGCGGTCGACGTGACCGCCGACACCGTGAACGATCCGAAGCTCGAGGAGTGCGCCAAGGGCGTGCTCAAGCGCGTCGATTGGGGCCGTGGCGGCCCCGGGATCGCGATCGTCCCGGTGCTGTTCGAGCGGAAGTAGCGCAGCTGCGCGAGGCAGGCCCGCCCCCCGCCCCGCCGGAGCGCCGAACGCGCGTCAGCGCAGGAACCAGTAGGCGGTCGCGACGAGCTCCTTGTGCAGCTCGCCGCCGCCCGACCGCTTCTGGAGGTCGGAGATCGCGCGCTCCTTGTCCGCGTAGCGCCGCTGCTCTTCGAGCCGGAGCTGGTCGAGTCGACGGCGGTACTCGCGCTCCGCCGCGTCGCGCGCGCGTCGCAGCCGCGGCCGCTCCGCGTCGTCCGCGCCCGGCACGCCGTGGCGGGTCTCCTCCCAATCCCCGCCCGCCCCCTCCACCCGCCCGCGCGACCTGCCGAGCGCCCCCCCGGTGCAGCCGTCCCAGCGCTCCCCCGCCC
>CAYHCR010000431.1:0-4404 GCA_964354895.1 uncultured Myxococcales bacterium
GCGTGCGCTCGGCGCGGGTGGCGGACATCTGGCGGAGCGCTGCGAGGTCGAGGGGTTCTGCTTCGGCGGGGGCGTCTGCGGCCTCTGGGCGATGCCTTCCGGCCCCACGCCCGGCTGCACCCGCGAGGGCGGGCCGGCCGGCGCCGGTGCCGCGTGTGCGCTGCCGGAGGACTGTTCGACCGGGCTGTGCGCGGCGACCGCAAGCGGAGGCGGCAGCTGCTCGCGCCCGTGCGATCCGCTCAATTCCTGCGTCATGCCCGCAGGCGCCTGCCTGTTCCAGTCGATCGACACGCCCGCCGGCCCGGTGACGGCCAACACGTGTGAGGTCTTCGAGGTGCTCGGCCGCTACGGACAGTGTTGCCGTACCAGCGCCGACTGCGACCCGGTCGACTCCTACGGATGCGTGGCGCAGCCCGACGGCGCGGCGAGCTCCTGCGCGCCCGCGTTCGTCTGCGTGACCGACGACGACTGCTACGTGATGGGCATCGACGGCACCTGCGTCGACGGCCCCGACCTGACCAAGGTCTGCGTTGCGCTCGCCTGCTTCTAGGAGGGCTCCCGCGGCGCTCGGCGCGGCGCGCGTATCGCTCGGCGCCCAGCGCTCGACGCGCGTCGTCGCGCTGTTCGCCGCGCTGCTGACGCTGGCCGCCGCGCCGCCCGCGCGCGCCGCCTGCCCCGAGGAACGGGAGCTGCCGCGCCTGTCGAACGTCGAGCTCGTCGAGGCCGCCGGCGCGATCGTCCTCGCGCGACCGATCGACTTCCGGGAGCGCGACGGCCGCGGCTACGCGATCTTCCGCGTCGAGGCGACGCTCAAGGGCGTCGTCGGGCTCCCGTACGTGACCCTGCCCGGCCTGCGCGCCTTCCAGGGCCGCAGCGCCCCTGACTTCGCCGAGGTACGGCCGGGCGCACGCGCAGGCAGCTGCACCGCGCTCGACTACCGGGAGAACTTCCCCTACGTCCTCGTGCTCGAGCGCCGCGCCGGGCGATGGCAGCTCCTGCGCGCGCAGGCGGCGCGGGTGAACGAGGAGGTCGACGGGCCGGACGCGCCGTGGGTCCAGGCGGTGCAGCGCTACGTCGAGGCGCTCGGCGGCAGCCGGCCCCGGGGCGAGGCGCTCGCGACGCTGCTCACGCACGCGAAGGCGCAGCACGATCCGTTCTGGCAGCGGCTCGCCGCCGACCTCCTCGCGCACGCAAAGCTGCCCACCGGGCGCAAGAGCTGGCCGGAGCTGCGGGCGTTGAGCCGGGTGAAGGGCTTTGATCGCGACGCGGTGCTCTGGGCCTTCGCGCAGGGCGGCCACCCCGAGGCGCGACCGCTCGTGAAGCAGCTGCTCGACGAGGGCGACCCCTCGATCGATCTCTCGCCGCTCGTCCGGTACGTCGGTCGCACGAAGGATCGCTCGCAGCTCGGTCGGCTCACGGCGCTCGTCGACGACCCGACGCGCCGCGGCGACCGCGCGCAGATCTGGGCGGCGATCCTCGCGGCGGCGACGGCAGAGGACGCGGGCCTCCTCACGGAGCTCGCGGCGCGGGCGCCCGCAGAGCTGCTCCCTCGCTTTGCGGCGTGGGCGGCCTCGAACGGGGCACAGCGCCCGATGCTCGCGGCGCTGCAGGCGCGCGGCGGCGGCGAGCGGATCGCGGTCGCGCGGGCCCGCCTCGGAGATCCCGTGCCGATCGAGTGGGCGGAGGGCGCCGTGACGGCGGCCGGGCCCGATCGCGCGGCGGCGGTGACGATCCTCGCGACGGCCTCCGACGACCGCGCGCAGCAGCGGCTCGTGCAGCTCCTCAAGCGGGGCGGGGAGGTGCCGTCGCTGGTGCTGCGGGCGCTCGCCGATCCGACCGTGCCGGAGCGGGTGCGCCGGATCGAGCTGGTGCTCGACGCGGGCCGCGCGGCGCCCGACGAGCGGCGACAGGTGCGCAGCCTGCTCGAGGAGTGCGAGGAGGCCGCGTGCGCGCCGCTGCTCGCGCGGCTCGACGCGGGGCTCGAGGAGGTCCGGCCGTGACGGCGTCGATCCGGCGGTTCCGCGGCGAAGACGGCCCGCGCTGCGCGACGATCGTCGACGCGACGCCGCTGTGGCGTCGCTACGACCTGACCGGCCGTCGCGCGGCAGAGCTGCTCGACGGCGCGACGCAGCGGGGCGAGCCGGTCTGGGTCCTCGAAGAGCGCGGGGTCGTCGAGGGCTTCGCGTGGATGGTCGAGCGCGGCGCGTTCGCCCGCGCGCCGTACCTCCGGCTGATCGCGGTGGCGCCCGGGGCCCGGGGCGCGGGGCGCGGCGGCGCGCTGCTCTCGGCGTTCGAGGCGCACGCCCGCGAGCTCGCTGCCGATGCCTACCTGCTCGTCTCCGACTTCAACGCCGACGGCCAGCGCTTCTACGGGCGCAACGGCTGGGCGGAGGTCGGCCGGATCCCGGACATGGTGGTGCCGGGCGTCGCCGAGGTGATCCTCCGGAAGGCGTTGCGCTGACGGGACGATTCGTGCGGGATCGGCGCGTGCGTCTGGTCCGGCTGCTCCTACCCCTCGTGCTGTTCTGCGCTCCGTCGCTGGCGTCCGCGCAGGACACCCGCCCGCTGGCGGTCGGCGAGGGGCACGGCTTCGACCCGGGCGCGAAGCGTCGCGCGCCGAGCCCGATCGACGATGAAGAGGCGCCGCCCGCCCCGCCCCGCGCCGCGATCGTCCCGACGGTGATCGAGCACGGCCGGCGCGATCGGCCGCTGGTCGCGCTCACCTTCGACGCCTGCCCGTCGACGGTCGAGCACGGCGGGTTTCGCCGGGACATCGTCGAGTTCCTTCGACGGGAGCAGATCCCCGCCACGCTGCTGGTCTCCTCCAAGTGGGCGAAGTGGCGCCCCGAGGTCGTCGAGGAGCTCGCGACCGATCCGCTCTTCGAGGTCGAGACGCACGGGGGCGTGCACGTCGACATGCGTCGGTACGAGCCGGCGAAGATGCGCCACGAGCTCGAGCGATCGATCGCCGTGATCCACCAGCTCACCGGCCGCACGCCGCAATACTTCCGGCCGCCCCGCGGCGCGTGGGATGACACGCTCGTACACGAGGCCGCGGCCCTCGGCCTCGCGATCCTTCAGTTCGACGTCGTCTCCGCCGACGCGGAGGCGAGCTTCCGACCCGAGCGGATCGTGGAGAACGTGCTCTCGTCGGCCCGGCCGGGATCGATCGTCGTGCTGCACATGAACGGCCCGGCGAAGCACACGCTCGACGCCCTGCCGGCGATCATCGCCGGGCTGCGCGCGCGGGGACTGGGCTTCGCCAGGGTCTCGGACCTCGTCGGGGAAGAGGAGGCCTCGGTGGAGCCGCTCGCCGGGCCGGCGCCTGCCGTCCCGATCGCGGCGGCGCACGAGGAGGACGCACGGGTCTCGGTCGCAGCGGTGGATCCGGTCGCAGCGGTGGAGCCGGTCGCAGCGGTGGCCTCGGTGCCAGCGGTCGACGTGGCCGTCGCGCCCGCGCCGACGCTCGTCTCCATCGCGCCGGCCGCCGCCACGCAGCTCGAGCACGTCCTGCGGCCGGGCGAACGCGTGACGGATCTCGCCACGTGGTACGGCAGCACGAGCGCCGACATCCTCCGCGCGAACGCGATCACCGACCCGCGCAAGCTGCAGCCCGGCCGGCGCCTCGTGATCCCGCTTACGCGCCGCCGCCGCTAGCCGACGACCCGGTTCCGGCCGGTGCGCTTGGCCGTGTAGAGGTGCTGGTCCGCGAGCTTGATGAACTGCGACGGCTCGGTCGTCTCGCTCGTCATCTCGGAGACCCCGATCGACACGGTGACGGAGATCTTCCGCGCCTCGAACGTGAACTCGTGCTCGGCGATCAGCTTGTTGAGCTTGTCTGCGAACATGCGCGCCTTGTCGACCGGGCTCTCGGGCAGGACGATGGCGAACTCTTCGCCGCCGTAGCGCGCGACGCACTCCTCCTTGCGGACCTTCGTGCGGACCTGGGCGGCGAGCTCACGCAATACATAATCGCCCGCGAGGTGGCCGTACTCGTCGTTGATCTTCTTGAAGAAGTCGATGTCGAACATCATCATCGACAGCGGCCTGCCGTACCGGGTACAGCGCGCCATCTCGCGCTCGAGGAACTCGAGGAAGTAGCGCTTGTTGTGGACGCCCGTGAGGCCGTCCACGATCGTCATCCGGTAGATCTCCTCGTGGTACAGCGCCTCGACGTTGCCGCCCGAGAGGAATTTGTAGATCGCCCCGCCGACCTTCACGAGATCGCCCGAGCGCAGCTGGCGCTCGGTCGGCGGCCGGATCTCCTCGTCGTTGACGTAGGTGCCGTTCGTCGAGTTGAGGTCGCGGACGAAGAACTTCGCCTCGCGCTGCGCGATCCGGCAATGCTTGCGCGAGACGTTGTCGAGGTCGACACAGATGAAGTTCGCCTCGTCGCGACCGATC
>CAYHCR010000432.1:0-4397 GCA_964354895.1 uncultured Myxococcales bacterium
GAGTGCGCGATTACTTGCAAGCCGCGTTCGGCGCGACGAGCGCGGGCGCGGCGACTGCCTCGGCCGGCGCGAGCCAGACCAGCAGACCGGCGACGAAGGCGACCAGCAGCCCACGCGCCACGCCGACCACGTCGCGAATCATCGGAGCGCCGTCTGGCCGCACTCAGGACCCCTGGAGCGCGACCTCGGCCTGCTCGACGGAGACCCCGCGGCACAGGACGGACTTCCTGCGACCGGTGGCCCCCGCCGTGACCTCGACGGCGCGTCGGGGGATCGATAACCACTCGGAGAGGGCCGCGCAAAGGGCCGCGTTCGCCTCGCCGTCGACCGGGGGCGCCGCGAGCTGGATCTTCAGCCGCCCATCGTGCAGGCCGACGATCCGGTTCCGGGACGAGCGGGGCACGGCCAGCACCTCGAGGCGCACGCCGTCCGCGACGGCCGACAGCCAGGGTGCGGCCACGTCAGTCCGCCGAAGCGGCGGGCTTCGTCGGCAGGAAGGTCACGTTCTCGTCGTCGATCCGCGGACCTTCGACGCGCATCGTCTCGAGGAGCTTGAGGTGGGAGCGGACGGCCTGCTCGACCTGGGCCTCGAACTGCGTGCGCTGGCGCTTGAGCTCGCCGATGTCCTCGACGATCCGCACGAGCCGCTGGTGCGCATTGTGGACGAGCTTCTCGGCCTGAAGCTCCGCCTCGCCGATCACGAGCTCGGCCTCCTTGCGCGCCTGCTCGCGGATGTCGTCCGTGATCCGCTGCGCGGTGACCATGGTCTCCTGGATCGCGCGCTCGCGGCCCTCGAGCTCGCGGAGCCGCTCCTGCGTCCGCGAGAGCTCCTCCTTGTGGCCGATGTTCTCCTTGATCACCGCCTCGAATTCGCTCGAGACGAGGTCAAGGAACGCCTCGACCTCCTCGTGCTTGTAGCCCTTGAGCGAGCTGCCAAAGCGCTTCTGCTGGATGTCGAGCGGGGTCAGGCGCATGGCGCACCAAGGATCGAGGGTTCAGCGGGATCCTACTTGGGTGCGGCCCCGGCGCAACAAACGCGCCACGGTCACTTCTCCACGAGGAACTTCTCGCCGAGCTCCTTCGAGCGCGCGGTGGCCGCCTCGACCGCGTTGATGAGTGTCGTCCGCAGGCCGCCCGCCTCGAGCGTGTGCAGGCCCGCGATCGCGGTGCCGCCGGGCGAGGTGACCTGGTCCTTGAGCACGCCGGGGTGCTGGCCGGTCTCGATGAGCAGTCGTGCAGATCCGAGCACGGTCTGCGCGGCGAGCGCCTGCGCGGTGTAACGGGGCAGGCCGACCTTCACGCCCGCGTCGGAGAGCGCCTCGATGACGAGGAAGATGTAGGCCGGTCCGCTGCCGGAGAGCCCGGTCACGGCGTCGAGCAGGTTCTCCTCGACGATCACCGTGGTCCCGACGGCGTCGAACAGCGCCTTGGCCGCGGCGAGATCCTCGTCGGTCGCGTGCTCGCCCCCGGCGATCGCCGTCGCGCCCGCGCCGACGAGCGCCGGCGTGTTCGGCATGGCGCGCACGATACGGGCGCCCCGGCCGAGCTTGCGCTCGAGCGCCGCGATCGGCACGCCCGCCGCGACCGAGAGCACGAGCTTCTTCGGATCGATCACCGACGCGATCTGGTCGAGCGCCTTGGACATCCCCTGCGGCTTCACCGCGAGCACGATCAGCTCCGCCCAGGCCGCGGTCGCCGCGTTGTCGGTGCTCGTGCGGATCCCGTACCGCTTTTCGAGCTCCGCGAGCCGCTCCTTGCGGGTGTCCGTCCCGACGATCTCGTGCGCGGGGGAGGCGCCCGACGCGAGCAGCCCCTTGATGAGCGCCTCGGCCATGTTGCCCGAGCCGATGAAGGCGATCTTAGCCAATGATGAACTCCTCGCGCTCCAGCCGTCCTTCGGCGAAGCGCCCCAGCGTGAACCGCTCGAAGATCTCGTCCTTGTCGCCGCCGGTCATCCAGACCGCCATCGCCTCGGTCACCGCCGGCGCCATCATGAAGCCGTGGCCGACGAAGCCGTTGAGCTGAAGCAAGTTCTGCAGCCCAGGCGTCTCGCCGAGGATCGGCTGGTTGTCCGGCGTCACGTCGTAGCAGCCCGCCCACTGCCGGATCACCTTCACCTGATCGAGCCGCGGAACGCAGTCCGTGATCGCCTTCGAGTAGCGCGCCAGAAACCGCAGCGTGCTGCCCATCTCCAGCCCCGGCGGCTCGTGCGGATCGCCCATGCCGCCGACGATCTCGCCCCGCATCGACTGTGAAAAATAGAGGCCCTGACCGAGCACGGAGACGAGCGGGCCGAGCCACGGCTTGAGCGGCTCGGTCGCGCAGATCTCGTGCTTGTGGGGCACGTTCGGCAGCTTGACCCCGCAGAGCTGCGCGATCGCCGGGCTCCACGCGCCGGCCGCGAGCACGACCGTGTCGCACTCGATGTCGCCACGATCGGTCCGAACGCGCCGCACGAGGCCACCGTCCGTGTCGATGGCGGTGACCTTCGTGTAGGTGTGCACCGACGCGCCGAGCTTCTGGGCGCCCTGCGCGTAGCCCCAGACGAAGGGCCACGGGAAGAGCACGCCGTCGTCGGGGTTGTAGGCCGCCGCGACGATGCGATCGCCGTCGAGCTCCGGCACGAGCTCCTGCGCGCCGCCGCTCGAGAGCAGCCGCGTCGCGAGGCCGTGCTGCTCGTGGAGCTTCACCGCCTGATCGAGCTGGCGCGCGCGCTCCTGCTCGGTGGCGAGGAAGAGGTAGCCGCCCTGGCGGAACCAGATGTTGATCCCGAATTCGCCAGCGAACGCCCGACACAGCTCGATCGATCGACGGGCGAGCCGGATGTTCGTCGGCGTCGACCACTGCGCCCGCACGCCGCCGCCGTTGCGGCCCGAGGCGCCGCCGCAGAGGTAGCTCTTGTCGAGCACCACGACGTCCTTCACGCCGCGCTTGCAGAGCTGCCAGGCGAGGCCGAGCCCCATCACGCCCGCGCCGATGATCACGACGGAGGCGCGCGCGGGGACCGACTCGTCCCGTCGCAGCGGATGGCTGCCGGGGCCGGGCTCGCCCGAGTCGCCGTCCTGCTCGTAGACGCCGAGCGGGGGCGGGACGCCGGGGCCGGGCGGGCCGATGCGGTCGAGATCGAGCCCGCGCAGCTCACCGAACGAGGTGACGCGGCCGGGCGGGCGGGGCGTAAACGGAAGAATCTGCTCCTGCCGAAGCCCGCCCTCCTTCGCGATCATCCGGGCGACGGTGTTCAGGCAGTTCTTCCCCTGACAGACGCCGGTGCCGAAGCCGGTGTAGCGCTTCACGCTCTCGACGTCGGGGTGGCCGAGCGCGATCGCGTGGCGGACGTCGTCGACGGTCACGTCCTCGCAGGTGCAGACGAAGGCCTTGCTCACGGCGTCACCCCCGCCAGGTCTTCGACCTTCGCCGCTGTCTGTTTCGCGACCTTCGCCGCGGCGGCGCCCGCCCGCGCGCCGAGCTTGGCGCCGTCGGTGCCGGCACGTCCGGCGACACTTCCGCAGGCGAAGACCTCCTTCGCGAGCGTGCCGCCGTCATCCTCCGTCGCGACCGTGAAGCCGTGCGCGTCGTCGAAGCGCACGAAGGCGCCCGCCTGCCGGGCCAGCTCGAAGGTCGCGGACGCGCAGCCGGCGAGGCCGATCACGTCGCAGTCGAGCTTGTCGCGCCCGCCGCCGCGCTTCGCCACGACCACGCCCTGCACGCGTTCGAGCCCACGCGCCCGCTCGATCGTGCCGGCGATCATGGGCAGCTCTGCCGGCATGCCTTCGTCCAGCGTCACCACGGCCACGAGCGTGCCGCCCGCCGATCGGACGAGCGCGCCGAGCGCCGCGAGCTCAGGCCCGGTGCCGGCGACGATCACGCGCTCGCCCGGCAGGACGCGGTGTACGGCGATCAGCTTGCCGAGCGCGCGCGCGCCGAAGATCCCGGGGAGATCGTTGTTGCCGAACGCGGGGAGCGCCTCGCCGGAGCCCGTCGCGAGGACGAGCGTCCGGGGCCGAACGAGCCGGATCTGCCGACCGGGCGCGCGCGCCGCCACGAGCCTCGTGCCGCCGTCCAGGAAGACGCCGACCGCGAACGCCGGCGCGAGCCAGCGCACGCCGGCCGCCTGCAGCCGCGCGCCCTCGGACGCGAGCGCCGCCGGCTCCGGATCGCCGCCGAGGCGGAGGCCGTCGCAGAGCCGCCCGCCGGCCATCGGCCGATCATCGAGCACCGTGACGGTCGCGCCCGCGTCGAGCGCCGCCGACGCCGCGGAGAGCCCGCTGCGGCCGCCGCCGATCACCAGCACGTCGGTCTCGTGCAGGAGCGCCTGCGGAACTTCTGCGCCAGGCGTCGCCGGCAGCAGCCCGAGGCCGCCGAGCTGACGCGCGATCTTCTGGACGGCCGCCTCGACG
>CAYHCR010000433.1:0-4392 GCA_964354895.1 uncultured Myxococcales bacterium
GACGCGGTGGCTCGTGCGCCGGGTGCTGCTCATGATCCCCACGCTGCTGGGGATCACGTTCCTCACCTTCGCGATCGTCCACCTCGCGCCGGGCGACCCGGTGCAGCTCTCGATGGGCGGCGATCAGCGGGCGGGCAGCGCGACGAAGGAGGCGGTCGAGCACTTCCGCCGCGAGATGCACCTCGATCGACCGATCCCCGTGCAGTACGCGCTGTGGCTCTCGCGCACGGTCCGGCTGGATCTGGGCACCTCGTGGCGCACCGGCAGGAGTGTCGCCGGCCAGCTCTTCGAGCGGCTGCCCGTCCCGCTCGGCCTCAACGGCGCGGCGCTGTTCTTCGTCTATCTGTTCGGCGTGCCGCTGGGGTTCATGAGCGCCGTGAAGCAGGGCTCGCTGCGCGATCGCCTCTCGACCGTCGCGCTCTTCGGGCTCTACTCGATCCCGTCGTTCTGGCTCGGCACGATGGCGATCCTGCTGCTCGGCGGCGGCAACTGGCTCGACTGGATCCCGGTGCAGGGGCTCACGAGCCAGGACCACGCGGCGCTCTCGCCGCTCGGCCGGATCGCAGACGTCGTCTGGCACTCGATCACGCCGGTGCTGCTGCTCGGCTACGGGCTGCTCGCGTCGGTCTCCCGGTACATGCGCTCGGGCATGCTCGAGGAGATCCGGCAGGAGTACGTTCGGACGGCGCGCGCCAAGGGGCTCTCGGAGTTCGCGGTCGTCTACAAGCACGCGCTGCGGAATTCGCTGATCCCGGTGCTCTCGCACCTCGGCTCGACGCTGCCGTTCCTCGTCGGGGGCTCGGTGATCGTGGAGCGGCTCTTCGGGATCCCGGGGCTCGGCAAGCTGATGTTCGACGCGATCCTGGCCCGTGACTACTCCGTGATCATGGGCGTCTCGACGCTCACGGCCTGCTTCACGATGGTGGCCGTGCTGCTCACCGACGTGCTCTACGCGGTCGTCGATCCGCGCATCTCGCGCGCGTATCGATGAGCGCGCCGCCCGCCGCCGCGCCGTCGGGGCTGCGCACGGCCCTGCGAGAGTTCCGCAAGCGCCGCCTCAACGTGCTCGCCGCCACCGTCGTGCTCGCGCTGGCGGGCGTGGCGCTCTGCGCAGATCTGCTCGCCGCAGACCTTCCCCTGCTGCTGCGGCTCGACGGTCGGCTCTTCGTCCTGCCGAACCTGACGGAGCCCGCAGAGCTGCGCCACCACGACGACGCGTCGCTGCTCGCGGCGCTCGGGCCCGAGGACTGGCTCGTCCCGACGCCGCTCCGTGGTCCGGCCTCGATCGACCTCGCCGCGCGCCTCACGCCACCCTCCGCCGCGCACCCGCTCGGGACCGACGGGGTAGGGCGCGACGTCGCTGCGCGGCTGGTGCACGGCGCACGGATCTCGCTCGCGGTCGGCTTCGTCGCGGTCGGCCTCTACGTGCTGATCGGCCTCTTCTTCGGGGCGCTCGCCGGCTTCTACGGCGGGCTCGTGGACCTCGTCGTCACGCGCGTGCTCGAGGTGATGCTCGTCTTCCCGACGTTCTTCCTCGTGCTGACGGTCATGGGCATCGTCGAGCGGACCTCGATCTGGCTCGTCATGGCGGTGATCGGGCTGACGGGCTGGCCGGGTGTGGCGCGACTCGTGCGCGGGGAGCTGCTGCGGCTGCGCGACCTCGACTTCGTGATCGCGAGCCGCGCCCTCGGGGCCTCGGATGCCCGCATTCTGCTGCGGCACCTGCTCCCCAACGCGCTCGGCCCCGTGTTCGTCGCCGCGACGTTCGGCGTCGCCGGCGCGATCCTCACCGAGAGCGCGCTCTCGTTCCTCGGCTTCGGCACCCCGCCGCCGGCCGCGTCCTGGGGCGAGCTGCTCACGCAGGCCTACGACTACGCCGTCAGCCCCGGCGCCTGGTGGCTGACGATCTTCCCCGGGCTCGCGATCTTCACGACGGTGACCGCCTACAACCTCGTCGGCGAGGGGCTGCGCGACGCGCTCGACCCCCGCCTGCGTCGCTGAATCTCCGAGGCGCGACGGGCGCTTGCTTACTTCCGGCCCGTCGGCAGCTGTGCCTAGACTGGCCCCATGGCTGCGCCCGTACGTCCCAAGCTCGGTGAGCTGCTGATCCGCGCCAACCTGCTCTCCGACGCCCAGCTCAAGACCGCCCTCGGCGAACAGGTGAAGTGGGGCGGAAAGATCGGCGAGATCCTCGTCCGCATGGCCTACGTCTCCGAGGACATGGTGATGAAGGCGCTCTCGCGCCAGCTCGGCATCGCGAAGGTCGATCTCGCGGCGTACGGCCAGCTGCCGCGGTCGATCGTCGGGCGGATCCCGGTCTCGACCGCGCGCGACTGCCAGGCGATCGCGTTTCAGGTGGAGCCGGACGGAAAGTCGCTGCACGTCGCGATGGCGGATCCGGCGAACCTCAAGCACCTCGACGACCTCCGCTCGGTGACGCGGGGCGCGCGGATCATCCCGTACCTGTGCGGCGCGAGCGGGATCGCCAGGGCCATCGCCCACTTCTACGACGGCGAGGAGTCCCTGGAGGAGGCCGACGCGGGCTTCAAGATGGTCGATCACCAGGGGCGGACGCTGGTGAAGTCGATCGATCAGATCGAGCAGGAGTCCAAGTCCGCCAAGGCGGCCAAGGGCGGGCCGAAGCCGGGGGCGGGCCTCGCTGCGCCCGGCGTCGCGGTGTCGCCTCCGTCGCAGCCGGCGGCGCGCCTCGCGCCGTCCGCGGGGTCGGCCTCGGAGACGCTGGCTCGACTGGAGGAGCAGCAGCAGCGGGAGCTCGGCGCGATGAAGGCGCTCGTCGAGCTGCTCATCGAGAAGGGTGTCTTCTCGCGCGACGAGTACCTCGCGCGTATGAGGCGGTGAAGACGTGGCGATCAAGAAGAAGCTCGGCGAGCTGCTCATCGACGCCGGCGCGATCGACGACTTTCAGCTCCGCTCCGCGCTCGCGCACCAGCGCCAGTGGGGCGGCAAGCTCGGCCGGATCGTCGCGGACCTCAAGTTCACGACCGACGACGTGGTCGTCGAGACCCTCAGCAAGCTCCTCGGAGTCGCCGCTGTCCGCCTGGCCGGACGCGAGCTCGACGAGAAGATCGTCGCGATGCTGCCGCAGGAGCTCTGCGAGAAGAACCAGCTCATCGCGTATGAGCTCGCCGGCGAGGGCAAACACGAGCGGCTCCGTGTGGCGATGGCGGACCCGACGAACCTCGGGGTGCTCGACGAGGTGACGTTCCTCTCTCGGCGGAAGGTCGACGTCCTGGTCGCGAGTGATCGCGACATCGAGGGGGCGCTCCGCCGCGTCTTTCATGGAGAGACGCTCGCCGATCAGGCGCCGCGCCAGACCGATCTGACGGGCGTGCCGTGGAGGGGCCAGGAGGTCGAGTTCGCCTCTGAAGAAGCGCAGACGCTCGACGACGCCTTCTCCGGGACGGCCTCGGACCAGATGGCCGTGGCCGACGATCCCTTCGCGGACATGGACCTCTCGCCCAAGCCCGGCGCGCCGCCGCCCGGAACGTCTCGCGGAGCGGGCCTGAAGGCCGCCTCGCCTCCGACCGATCCGCGCCCGCCTGCCGACATCTTCGGCGACGACGATCCCTTCGCGGCGCCTCCCGCCCGTGCGGCACCGCCGCCGCCGCCACCTGCCGCCCGGCAGCCACCGCCACCTGGGGCTCGGCAGCCTCCGAGGCAGCCACCTCCGGCGCCTCCCCCGCCTCCGCGTCGCGCACCGGTCGCGGCGCGGACGGTCGAAGACGTGCTCGGCGCGCCCGCTCCGGCGCAGGGCGGTGGCTCGGCGCTCGATGACCTCTTCGGCGGCCCGTCGCCGTCGATGGAGGCCGAGGGACCGGGACCGGGTGATGTGACGGCCGCGCGCGCCGCGCTGTTCGGGGGGAGCTTCGATGCGGACGCGTCGATCGACGTCGCGGAGGACGATCCGTTCTCGATCCCCGCGATCCCCGCGGCTTCGGTGGCGCCTGGTCCGTCCGAGGCGCCCGCCTGGGACGCGCCGGTCGACGTCGACGTGCTCGAAGAGACGCTGCTCGTCGGCGAGCTGATCGACGAGGAGCCGACCGCCGAGGAGCTCGCGGCGGAGGCGCGGGAGGCGGAGCGGGCCGCACGGGAGGTCGCGGCAGCCGCGAAGCAGCGACTCGCCCGAGAAGCAGCCGCGCAGCAGGCGGAGGCCGAGCGCGCTGCGCAGGAAGCGGCGCAGCAGGCGGAGTCCGAGCGCGCTGCGCAGGAAGCGGCGCAGCAGGCGGAGGCCGAGCGGATCGCGCAGGAAGCGGCGCAGCAGGCGGAGGCCGAGCGCGCTGCGCAGGAAGCGGCGCAGCAGGCGGAGGCCGAGCGGATCGCGCAGGAAGCGGCGCAGCAGGCGGAGGCCGAGCGGATCGCGCAGGAAGCGGC
>CAYHCR010000434.1:0-4391 GCA_964354895.1 uncultured Myxococcales bacterium
CGACGCGGCGCTGGTCATGGGCGTCGAGGACTACGCCTTCGCCCCCGACGTGCCGGGCGCCCGGCAGAACGCCACCGACTGGTACGCCTATCTGACGCGGACGCTGCGGATCCCGCCCGCGCGCGTGACGCTGCTGCTGGATACGGAGGTCTACGCGGGCGCGATGCGGGCCCGCGCGAAGGAGGCCGCCGCGGCCGTGAGACCGGGCGGCACGCTGTGGCTCGTCTTCGTCGGCCACGGGGCGCCCGCGCGGGACGGCAGCGACGGCGTCCTCGTCGGGGCCGACGCGCAGCAGACGGTCGAGAACCTCTACGACCGCAGCGTGCGGCAGCAGGAGCTGCTGGAGCTGCTCGGCCGTGGCGCGCAGGCGAGGACCGTCGCGGTGATCGACGCCTGCTTCAGCGGGAAGAGCGGGAGCGGCGGCATGCTGCTCGAAGGGCTCCAGCCGATGCTGCCCGTTCAGCGAGCGACGCGGCCCCCGCCACGACGTCCGCTCGTGCTGCTGACCGCCGGCGCCGGCGACCAGTTCGCGGGCCCGCTCGCGGGGGCAAGCCGGCCGGCGTTCAGCTACCTCGTGCTGGGCGCCCTGCGCGGCTGGGGCGATCAGGATCACGACGGTCGGGTCACGGCGGAGGAGGTCGTCACGTACGCCAGGGAGAGCCTGCAGGTGACCGTGAAGGGGCGCAGGCAGACCCCGGAGCTCGCGGCCGGATCGGCGGCAGAGGTGCTCGCGAAGGGCGGCGACGAGGCAGGGCCCGACCTGGTGGCGATGGTGCTGGCGTCAGCGCGCGCGAAGCCCCCTTCGGCCGACACCTCACTCCCGAGCGCTCGAAGCGGGCCGCCGCCGTCGATCCCGGAGCGACCGCCGCCGCAGCTCGCGACGCACGCCTGCCCCGAGGGGATGGCCCCGGTGCCCGCCGGATCGGCCGTGGCCGCCTTCTGCCTCGATCGCGCCGAGGTGACCGTCGCCGCCTTTGCCGACTGCGTGAAGCGCGGCGCCTGCAAAGCGGCCCAGATGACGGCCTCGGCGCCCGGCAGCACGCTGGCCCAGCGGAGGGAGATGGAGCGGGCCTGCAATGGTGCGCGCGAGGATCGGGCGGAGCACCCGGTCAATAGCGTCGACTGGGACGCGGCCGCCGGGTACTGCGCGCTCGCCGGCAAGCGCCTCCCGACCGAGTCCGAGTGGGAGTGGGCGGCGAGCGGCGGCCCGGCCGGCACGACCTAGCCCTGGGGCGACGCCGCCCCCTCCGATCGCCTCTGCTGGAGCGGGGCGGGCCCGGCGAGGCGCACGACCTGCGCCGTGGGCAGCTTCCCCGCGGGCGACAGTCCGCAGGGGATCCACGATCTCGCGGGGAACGTCTGGGAGTGGACCGACGGCGACGATCGTGCGCTCCGGGGCGGCGGTCGAGACGTCGTCCTGGCCAGAAAGGTCGCGGCCACCTCGCGGAGCAGGAACGTCTCCTCCTTCCGGCGCGACAACCTCGGCTTCCGCTGCGCCGCTTCGCCGTAGCGCGCCGATCAGGTGGGACTCCGTCGCGAGGCGGGCGCGCCGGCCGCACGACGAACGGGCCTCGCGACGGGTCGCCGTGACCCTGGCGCAAGGCCTGCGTCGCCGGCGCGACACACGATCCCTCGACCGACGGCTTGCGGCCTCCGCCCGACCTGCGAGGCTGCCGGCCGGAGGCGTCGCCATGGACGAGATCACCCGCGCGGTCCGCGAGATGTATGAAGCGTTCCCGTATCCGACCGGCGCGCCGGTCATGAGGCTCTCGAGCGACGCGCGCCTCGTGCTCTCCCGCGGCCGCCTCGCCCCGCCGGTCGGCCGGCCGCTGCACGCGCTCGACGCCGGCTGCGGCCGGGGCCTCGGCGCGCTCGGCCTCGCGAGCCTGCAGCCCGACGTTCACTTCACCGCGATCGACCTCAACCGCGTGGCGCTCGAGGAGGCCCGCGCCGAGGCGGCGCGCCGGGGCCTTCGCAACGTGCAGTTCGCCGAGATCGACCTGATGACGCTCGAGGGTCTGCAGCGCCCCGCGGGCGGCTTCGACGTCATCTACTCGTCGGGCGTCCTGCACCACCTCTCCGATCCGGCGCGCGGGCTCGCCCTGCTCCGGGGCGCGCTCGCCCCCCACGGCGTCCTCGTCGTGATGGTCTACGGTCGTCCGGGCCGGGAGCCGCTCTACCGGATGGTCCGCGCGATCGACGCGCTCATCCCCCGCGATCGCCCGCTGCGGGAGCGCCTCGCGGTCGGCCGCGCGCTCGCCGCCTCGGGCGCCGGGGAGCCGCTCGCCACGGGGCCGTGGGGCGACGCCGCGCGGATCGACGACGTCGAGTTCGTCGACCGCTACCTCAACGTCAACGAGACGAGCTACGACCTCGACGCGCTCTTCTCGCTGGTCGAAGGCGCAGGTATGCAGTTCCTGCAGTGGTGCGCGCCGGCCGACTGGGACGTCGGCGCGCTCCTCCCGCCGGGGCCGCTCCGGGAGCGCGCCCTCGCGCTGCCGCTGCCCGCCCGGCACCGCCTCGTCGAGCAGCTCTGCTGGCGACCGAAGCTGGAGCTGCTGCTCTGCCAGCCCGGCAACGGCCCGCGCCCCCCGCCGACGCGCGAGGCCCTCGAGGCCACGCTGCTCGCCGTCAGCCCCGAGGTCACGTTCGACGTGCGCACCCGCAACCTCCAGGGGAGCCAGCGCACGGAGGCCATCACGCTGCGCGAGGGGACCGCGCCGCCCTCCCCGCTCGACGGCCCGCTCGGCGTCGCGGCGCTGGTCCTGCGGGATCAGCTCGAGCCGTTCCGCGGCGGGGCGCTCGTCACCGAGCTCGCGCGCTTCGGGCTCTCTCGCGACGCGGCGCTCGAGGTGATCGGGGCGCTGCTCGCCCGCGGCGTGCTCTACGCCCCGCACGACTGACCGCGGGCCCCGGCCGAACCCTCAGGCCCGCAACACCTGATCGAGGATCGCCGCGATCGCCTCGCCCGTGTAGGGCTTCTCCAGACAGCACGTCACGCCCGCCTCGGTGAGCTCGGCGTCGGTGTGTACGCGGTTGCCGGTCACGAGCACGACCGGGAGCCCCGGACGCAGCGCCCGGATCTCGCGCGCGACCTCGAGCCCGCTGTGATCCGGCATGTTCTGGTCGGTCACGACGACGTCGAAGCGCGCCGGCGCCGACGCCACGGCGGCGATCGCCTCGCCCGACCGCAGGAAGCCCGTCACCTCGTAGCCGAGCCGCGTGAGGATCCGGGTCCCGACCCGCACGAGCGCGTGCTCGTCATCGAGCAGCAGCACGTGGCCCACGCCCCGCCGCGCGACCCGTGCGACCGGCGCGGCGACCGCGTGGGACGCCTCCGCCATCGGCAGCCAGACGGAGAAGGTCGTGCCACGCCCCGGCGCGCTCTCGACGGTGATCGCACCGCCGTGCTCCGCGACGATCCCGTGCACGACCGCCAGGCCGAGCCCGGTCCCCTTTCCGACGCCCTTCGTCGTGAAGAACGGCTCGAAGATCCGCCCGAGCGTCGCGTCATCCATGCCCTTGCCGTCATCGACGACCTGCAGTCTCGCATACCTTCCCGCCGCGACGCCCGGAGGCGCGCCCGGCGTCCCCGGGAGCGAGATCCCGTCGAGCCGCATCCAGAGGTGGCCCGTCGTCCGCTCGATCGCGTGCCACGCGTTGGTGCCGAGGTTCATCAGCACCTGGTGCAGCTGCGTCGGGTCGACGAAGACCGCGGGCACGTCCGGGCCCTCATGCGTCTCGATCTGGATCCCGGCCGGCAGGGTGGCCCGCAGCAGGCGCGCGACCTCCGCGACCACGCCGCCGAGCGACGTGACGCTGCGGTGGATGGGCTGCTGCCGGCTGAAGGCGAGGATCTGCCGGACCAGCTGCGTGGCGCGCGCGGCGGCGGCGGCGATCGCCTCGAGGCTCTCCGCGACCGGCGCGTCCGGCGCGACGTCCGCCCGCGCCAGCTCGAGGTTCGCGAGGATCGCGGCCAGCAGGTTGTTGAAGTCGTGCGCGATGCCGCCCGCGAGCGTGCCGAGCGACTCCATCTTCTGCGCCTGCGCCAGCTGGCCCCGCAGCCGCTCGCGCTCGAGCTCCGCGCGCTTTCGCTCCCGCACGTCCCGAACGACGATCAGGTATGCGGGCTCTCGATCCCACTCGGTGAGCGCGGTCGAGATCTCCACCGGCACGAGGCTGCCGTCGCCCCCCTGCAGCTGGGCCTCCTGCGGGGTCGCCGCCAGCGCCTGCCCGGGGGTCTCCGGACGGCGCGCGGCGGCGGCGGCGACGGCGGCGGCGAGGTCGCGGCCGATCAGCTCGTCGACGCCGACGCCCGCCAGCGCGGCGACGCGACGGTTCGCGTACTGCAGTCGGCCGTCGGCGGAGGCGATCAGGATGCCGTCGTTGGC
>CAYHCR010000435.1:0-4380 GCA_964354895.1 uncultured Myxococcales bacterium
ACACGGCTGACCGAGGCGGCACGGGCCCTCGGACCGCTCGAACCGGACCAGCCGATCACGCCTCCGCCGCGACGTCGCGGGTAGCACGTTGTGCAGCGCGTCGGTTGACCGGGGCGCTCGATTGGACTACCTAGCCGCGTCCGCCGACTCACCGGCGGTGCGGTGCCTTGGCCTCACACGGCCGGGAACGGGGCGTTTTTCAGGCCATGGCGAAGAAGCGCGTACACGAGCTGGCAAAAGAGCTGGGCATGCAGAACAAGGAGCTCGTCGACTGGCTCCACGGCCACGGCTACGAGTCGATCAAGTCCCACTCCAGCTCGATCGATGACGATCAGGCCTCTGCGATCGCGGGAAAGATCCGCGATCAGCGCGATCCGAAGCCCGCCGTCGCGGCGGCGCCGACCTCGCCGGGCTTCGTCGTGCGCCGTCGCCGGCCGGACGGCCCGACTCCGACCGGCAGCATGCCGGCTGGCACGACGCCCGCGCATGGCGCCCCCGCGGTCACGCACCACGACTCCGGCTTTCGGCCGGCGGTCGTCGTTCGACGGCCCGATGGTTCCCCCGCAGGCCTCCCCGTCGCCGCTGCGCCCGTGAACGTGGCGCCGGTGCAGGCGGCCCCGAGCGCCGTGGCGGCGGCTGCCGCGTCAGCCGCGTCGAACGTGGGCGCCCTCGAGACGCCGGCGGCCACGCCGACCGTCGCCGATCCGGCGGCCGCGACTCCGCCAGGCGGTGCCGTCGAGTCGACCGCCGCCAATGGCGTCGGACCGACCGGTTCCGGCCCGGCCACCGCCGCCGGCCCTGCGCCGACGCCGGGTGCCGAGCCCACCGCGACCGGCCCTGCGCCGATGCCGGTCGTGCCGATCGCGCCCGTCGTGGTCGCGCCGATCATCCGCGGCAACATGCAGATCAACCCGGAGGCCGCGCGGCTGCGCCCGACCGCGACGCAGGCCGTCGTGATCTCGAGGCCGCTCATCCCGGTCCGCCGCGTCACGCCGCCGTCGTCCCAGTACAAGCCGATCCCGATGGCGCCCGGACAGCGCGCGATCGGCGCCGTCCGTGAGCTCAAGGTCGTCCCGAACACGCTCGGACACGGCCGCGAGTTCATCGACGTCACGAAGGACAAGGCCGGCAACAAGACCCGCCGCGGCACCGCGACCACGCGCAACGGCCCGGTCAAGGAGCTCAGCAAGCAGGAGCTCATCGACATCGCGAGCGGTCGCGCGAGCCTCCCGGTCGGTCGCGCCCGCAAGCGCCGCCCGACGAAGAAGGGCGCCAAGACCGTCGTCACGACGCCCAAGGAGAGCAAGCGCGTCGTCCGCGTGGAGCACGGGATCACCGTCTCCGAGCTCTCGCAGAAGATCGGCGTCAAGGGCAACGACCTCATCCGCAAGCTGATGAAGCTCGGGGTCACCGCCGCGATCAACCAGACGCTCGACGTCGCGACCGCGCAGGCGCTCGTCGCCGACACGGGCTGGACGGTCGAGAAGGCGGCGTTCGAGGAGAGCGAATTCCTCGTCGGCGTCGACGACAAGCCGGAGGAGCTCGTCTCGCGGCCGCCGATCGTGACCATCATGGGCCACGTCGACCACGGCAAGACGTCGCTGCTCGATGCCATCCGCTCGGCGAAGGTCGCCGACGGTGAGGCTGGCGGCATCACGCAGCACATCGGCGCCTACTCCGTGATCACGGCGAAGGGCCCGATCACGTTCCTCGACACGCCGGGCCACGAGGCCTTCACGGCCATGCGTGCCCGCGGCGCGCAGGTCACGGACGTCGCGGTGCTGGTCGTCGCGGCGGACGACGGCGTCATGCCGCAGACGATCGAGTCGATCAACCACGCGAAGGCGGCCGACGTCCCGGTCATCGTCGCGCTGAACAAGATCGACAAGCCGGGCGTGAACCCGGATCGCGTCAAGCAGATGCTCTCCGACCACGGGCTCGTGCCGGAAGAGTGGGGCGGCGACACGCTGATGGTGCCCGTCTCGGCGCGCACCAAGCAGAACCTCGACAAGCTGCTCGAGTCGATCGCGCTGCAGTCGGAGATCCTCGAGCTCGTCGCGAACCCGAACAAGCCGGCGATCGGGGCGATCATCGAGGCGAAGCTCGAGAAGGGTCGCGGCCCCGTCGCCACGGTCCTCGTCCAGGAGGGCACGCTCCGCGTCGGCGACGCCGTCGTCACGGGCACCTTCTATGGAAAGATCCGCGCCCTCGTCGACGACAGGGGTCGGATGGTCAAGGACGTGAAGCCCGGCTACTGCGCCGAGATCACGGGCCTGTCGGGCGCGCCGAGCGCGGGCGACGAGTTCAACGTCGTCAAGGACGTCAAGCTCGCCGAAGAGATCGCGCACAACCGCGAGCTTCGACTGCGCGCCAAGGACGTCGGCAAGACCTCCAAGATCTCGCTCGACGAGATCTTCGCCAAGGCGAGCAAGCCGGCCGCGAAGGAGCTCAAGGTCATCCTCAAGGCCGACGTGCAGGGCTCGGTCGAGGCGGTCGCTGCCGCGCTCATCAAGCTCTCGACGCCCAAGGTGAAGGTCACGGTCCTGCACAAGGCCGTCGGCGCGGTCACCGAGTCGGACGTCAACCTCGCGAAGGCCTCCTCGGCGCTCTGCGTGGGCTTCCACACGAAGCCCGAGTCGAAGGTGAACGAGCTCGCCAGCCGCTACGGCGTGCAGATCCACCTCTTCGACATCATCTACGAGGCCATCGACGCGGTGAAGCTCGCGATGGAGGGCCTGCTCGACGTCATCCTGCGCGAGAAGGCCGTCGGCAAGGCCGAGGTGCTGCAGCTCTTCAGCGTCCCGAAGCTCGGCAACATCGCAGGCTCGAAGATCGTGTCGGGCAAGATCTCCCGCGCCTGTGGCGTGCGGGTCGTGCGCAATGGCAAGACGCTGCACACGGGCAAGATCGCGTCGCTCCGGCGGTTCAAGGACGACGTCAAGGAGGTCGCCGAGGGCTTCGAGTGCGGCATCGGCATCGAGGGCTTCAACGAGCTCCAGCCGGGCGACCTCGTCGAGGCGTTCGAGATCGAGCGGATCCGGCAGAGCCTCTAGGCGTTGACGTCCTTGCTCGTTGACGCCGGCCCCACGGGTCGTCGTCGCTCCCGCCGCGCCCGGTACGCCTGGCGCGGCGGTCCTGTCTGATGATCATCGGTGCGCTCCGCATGGTCCTGCAGGTCCCCGACGCCGCGTCGCTGAAGATCAAGCGGCACGTGGTCCGCTCGGTCGTCGATCGGCTGCGCGCGCGCTTCCACGTCGCGGTCGCCGAGGTGGACGAGCGGGACGCGCAGGATCGCGCCGTGATCGGCGTGGCCGTCGTCGGCCACGAGCGCGCGGTCGTGGAGGACGTGCTCGCGCGCGTCCTGCACTCGGTCGAGGAGGGCAGCAGCGAGTACCTCCTGGCCTCGCACGAGCTCGAGATCGGCTCGTTCGGCGAGCTCTCCGACGACGAGGGGCTCGGCCTGCATCCCGAGAAGACGCTCGCCGAGGCGGAGGGGCTCGCGCCGCTGCCCGTGATCGACGAGCCGCCGCCCGCGAGTCGGCCGAGGCCGCTGGGGCGACCCGGCGATCGGCCGCGCGGTCCCTGGAACAAGCGGGGCTGACGTCGCGCTGCCGTGACCCTGCCACGGCGCAGGGCTTGTATCGCTGACCCCGCGTGCCGTAGGTTCCGCGGCTTCCCGAATTGGAGCTGCATGAGCCGAGACCGTCCCGCCCGCGTCGGACAGCTGATCCTCCAGCTGCTCGGCAACCTCCAGACTCGAGGCTTCAAGGATCCGCGCCTCGAGGTCTTCTTCACCTTCACGGGCATCGAGGTCTCGCCGGATCTCAAGCACGCGAAGGTCTTCTGGACCGTGCACGGCGACGAGCAGGTCCGCAAGCAGACGAAGGAAGGTCTGCAGTCGTCGGTCGGCTTCATCAAGAAGGAGCTCGGCCGCGAGCTCAAGCTGCGCCACACGCCCGACATCCACTTCGCGTACGACGAGGCGATCGATCGCGGGGAGCGGATCGAGACGCTGCTGGCGGAGATCAAGCGCGAGCCGAAGCCGGGCTGACGGGCGGGGGCCCGGGGGGATCCAGCGTCATGCAGCTACAGGAAACGCGCAGGAGTGAAGGCGGACCGTCCGGCGAGCTGTCGCGCATCGTCGCGGCGCTGTCTCGTGCGCGCACCTGCCTCGTCACGATGCACCGCGGGCCCGACGGCGACGCGCTCGGCTCGGCGCTCGCGCTCGCGGAGGCGCTGCGCGAGTGGGGCAAAGAGGTCGTCGTCTACAGCGCGGACGGCGTGCCGTCGGCGTTCCGGTTCCTGGCCGGCGCCGAGCGCGTGGTGCGCGAGGTCGGGATCACGCAGCGCTTCGACGTCTCGATCACCTGCGACGCGGGC
>CAYHCR010000436.1:0-3091 GCA_964354895.1 uncultured Myxococcales bacterium
GCACGGCTGGACGAAGACCGACGTCTGGTTCCAGGACCTCCAGGCCCGGAAGCCGACGTGGACTCCGCTCGCGGTCGGCAATCCTTTCCTCTACACGGTGCAGGCGCACGGCGGCCGCTTCTACGTGACGACGAACGACGGCGCGCCGATGTGGCGGGTCTTCACCGTCGATCCGAAGAGGCCGGCGCGCAAGGCGTGGAAGGAGCTCGTGAAGGAGCGCAAGGACGCGACGCTCGACGGCGTGACGATCGTCGGCGGCCACCTCGCGCTCACCTACATGAAGAGCGCCGCAAACGTGCTCGAGCTCGTCACGCTCGACGGCAAGCCCGTGCGCTCGATCCCGATGCCCGGCATCGGCACCGTCGGCGGCCCGGTCGGGCTGCCGGAGGACGACGAGGCCTTCTTCTCCTTCGAGTCGTTCATCTATCCCCGCACCATCTTCTCGACGAGCGTGAAGAGCGGCGAGACGAAGGAATGGTCGAAGGTCGCAGTGCCCTTCGATCCCGCGCCCTACACGGTCGAGCAGGTCTTCTACCCGTCGAAGGACGGCACGCAGATCTCGATGTTCCTCGTCCACCGCAAGGACGCGAAGCCGGACGGCCAGAACCTGACGTACCTGTATGGATATGGCGGCTTCCAGATCTCGCTGACCCCCACCTTCAACCCGGGCCTCTTCCCGTGGCTCGAGCGGGGCGGCGTCTACGCGGTGCCGAACCTGCGGGGCGGCGGCGAATACGGCGAGGACTGGCACAAGGCCGGCATGCTCGAGCAGAAGCAGAACGTCTTCGACGACTTCATCGGCGCGGCCGAATGGCTGCAGAAGAGCGCCTGGACCAAGCCGTCGCGCCTCGCGATCGGCGGCGGAAGCAACGGCGGCCTCCTCGTCGGTGCGGCGATGACGCAGCGGCCGGAGCTCTTCCGCGCGGTGGTGTGCTCGGTGCCGCTGCTCGACATGGTCCGGTACCACCTCTTCGGCTCGGGCCGGACGTGGATCGCGGAGTACGGCTCGTCGGAGGATCCCGCGCAGTTCAAGGCGTTGCACGCCTACTCGCCGTACCACCACGTGACGGACGGCGCGGAGTACCCGGCGCTCCTGATGGACGCCGCCGACGCGGACGATCGCGTGGATCCCCTGCACGCGCGGAAGTTCCTCGCCGCGATCCAGGCCGCGGATCCGGACGCGGAGGCGTGGCTGCGGATCGAGCCGAACAGCGGCCACGGCGGCGCCGATCTCGTGAAGCAGGCCGTCGAGCGCGGCGCGGATCGCTGGGCGTTCGTGCTCTGGGCGCTTGGAGAAGCGAAGGTCACGCCGTGACGGCGAAGCGGACGCCGCAGCCGCGGGCGCCGCGGCGGCCCAAGAATAAACGGTTCGTCGCGCTCGCCGGGAACATCGGCGCCGGCAAGACCACGGCCGCAAAGCTGCTCTCGCAGCACTTCGGCTTCGAGCTCTTCGACGAGCCGGTGATCGACAACCGCTTCCTCGCCTCCTATTACGCCGACATGAAGCGCTGGAGCTTCACGCTGCAGCTGGAATTCCTGCTCCGGCGCGTGGAGCACCACGAGCTCATCGACACGGTGCCCAAGAGCTGCGTGCAGGACCGCACGCTCTACGAGGACCCGGAGGTCTTCGCCAAGTATCTGCATGGACTCGGGAACCTGGACGACCGAGAGCTCGAGCTCTACTTCGAATATTTCGCGAAGCTCTCCCGGAAGATCCGCAAACCTGACGTCGTGGTCTTCCTCGAGACGGGCGACCCGAAGATCTGCCTCAAGCGGATCAAGGTGCGGGGGCGCAAGGAGGAGGCCGGCATCGGCGTCGAGTTCCTCTCGGGGCTCGCCGATTACTACCACGCGTTCCCGCAGGTCTGCCGCAGCAAGTATGGCATCGACGTCGTGACGTTCGACGTCTCCCGCACCGACATCCGCAGCGGTGACGGGCTCGATCGATTCCTCGGGACCGTCGAGAAGGCGCTGCGCTGAAAGGTCCCCGCATGGCCGGCCTCGTACCGAAGCGCCCGCAGGACTCCCGCTGCGAGATGACGGAGATGATCCTCCCGGGCGACGCCAACGCGCTCGGCACCGCCTTCGGCGGCAAGGTCATGCAGTGGATCGACATCTGCGCGGCGATCGCAGCGCAGCGGCACTGCCGCAAGAGCGTCGTCACGGCCCACATCGACGAGCTGAATTTCCTGGCGCCGATCCGCGTGGGCATGGTCGCCGTGCTCAAGGCGCGCGTGAACGCCGCGTTCCACACCTCCCTGGAGCTCGAGGTCTCGGTCCACTCGGAGAACCCGCTGACGGGCGAGGAGCGGCACTGCTGCTCGGCGCTCCTGACGTTTGCGGCGCTGGATGATCTGGGGCGGCCCTCGCCGGTGCCGCCGCTGCTGCTGGAGACGGACGAGGACCGCGCGCGGTCGGAGGCGGCCGGCAAGCGCCGCGCGCATCGGCTCGAGGCGCGCAAACGCGCCGAGGCCTGACGCGGGTCCGTGCGGGCGCACCGTCTCTTCGCGGGAGAGGGCCGTGATTCGAGCCCTGACCCCCGCCCGTGGGGTGCCGGCTCGCCACAGCGTGTCGCAAGATTTGGGATGGACACGGCGGAGACTCGCGCACAAGATGCGCCCGCTTCTCAACCTGCCGTGCTTGTCGACCCGGTCACCGGGGGGGACCCGCACGGCTCTCTCAAGTGAGTGCCCCATGAACTTCCGCGTTCTCGTCGCCGCCGCCGCCCTCGTCGTCTCCGCCACCGGTTGCGCCGGCCTCGCCTTCGGCAGCCGTGGCGTCCCGATGGGCGGCCTCTACTCGGACACGGTCTCCAACGAGCAGCTCTCGTCGAACTCGCTCGGCGACAAGTCGGGTGAGGCGTGCTCCTCCTCGATCCTCGGCCTGATCACGACCGGCGACTCGTCGGTCGCCACGGCCGCGAAGAAGGGCGGCATCTCGAAGGTCGGCTCCGTCGAGGCCAAGCACTCGAACATCATCGGGATCATCTCGACCTACTGCGTCGTCGCGCACGGCGAGTAGTTCTGCCCCGCAGGTCGACGTGGCCTCTGGCCGCCCGACGCTGCACCCGGACGCCGCGGCGAGCGATCGC
>CAYHCR010000436.1:3191-4377 GCA_964354895.1 uncultured Myxococcales bacterium
GTGAAGGGCTACCTCGCCGCGAACCAGCTGCAGATGCGGCAGGACCTCGCGGTCGGCGCCGGGCCGTTCGTGAAGGACCTCGCCGCGGCCGCCGAGATCCGCGCCGATTCGCTCGATCGGTTCGGCGCGGTGCTGCGCGCCAACCGCGCAGAGCTGCTCGCGCTCGGCACGACCGACGGCCTCACCTCGGATCGCGCGCTGGAGTTCCTCGCCCGCGTCGGCGCGCTCGTGAAGGCCGACGCCGAGCTCAACGAGAGCTACCTGTCGTTCGCGCAGCGCTACGACCTCGCGGGCTAGTCCGGCCGTGTCGTACCGCGTCGCGGGGGCGCTCCTCGCGGCGCTGCTGATTCTGTCCTCCGGCCCCGCGCGGGCCGACGCCGAGGGCGCGCTCCACGCGGCAGGGATCTCCCTGCTGCCGGGCGCGCCCGCGGGCTTGGCTGCGCAGCTCGCCGAAGCGCTGGCAGAGCTGCCCGCGGGCCTCGCGCCCGCGCCGGGCGGCCCGATGGAGCTCGCGTTCCACGCGGTGCCGCGCCCTTTCGGCATGGGCGACGGCAGCGACGCCGCGCCCGAGTGGACCGACGGCCGCGCCCGCTTCCACCTCTATGCACTCGCGCCGAGCCTCGAGCGGCGTGCGACCTACCGGCTCGAGCGGCTGACGGCTGCCGAGCACGAGCGACTGTGGCGCAAGCGCGCGCTGATCCACGCGCTGCTGCAGCGCTGGGACGACGCGCGGGGCTTCAGCGCGCGCAGGAGTTGGCGCCGACTCGACGGATGGCTCTCGCCGCTGGATCGCCCGCTGGCGTTCACGGAGCGGCCGACCGTCACGTACCACTGGGCGTTCAGCCGACTGCGCGGCCGGGATTCGGCGTCGCTTGATCTCGTGACCTTCGCCGAGGAGGCGCTCGCGCCGGTCGAGCGGGTGCGGGAGGACGCGCTCCCTGTCGACGACACGGTCCGGTGCCAGGAGCCGAGCAAGTCGCGTGTGCTCGCCGCGATCCTGCGTGAGCTGCCCGGGGCGGGGCCGAGCGAGCCGCTCCCGCGGGGCCGCTGTCCCGCGCTCGAAGCGTGGCTCGCGTCCGAGCGCCTCTCTCACGTGGAGGTCCTCTTCGCGGCCGCGTCGAGCCGTCACCCCGAGTCGGTCTTCGGCCACCTTGATCGCCGTCAACTTGGCGCCGATCAGCTCGAC
>CAYHCR010000437.1:0-4372 GCA_964354895.1 uncultured Myxococcales bacterium
GTAGAGGCCCGCTGGCTCGTCGTGTCGTTCTCCGACGAGGGGTTCCTCGGCCGCGACGAGCTCGAGGCGCTGCTCGGCACGCGCGGCCGCGTGACGAGCCGCTCGTTCGACTTCAAGCGCTACGTCGGCGCGCAGATCGGCATCCACAATCCGGCCGGCGAGAAGGTCGGCACGGTCAGCCACCTCCGCAACCGGGAATTTCTGTATCTGGTCGAGCTCCCGCGCCCCGACGCGCCGTCACGGCGCCGTCCAGCGCGCAAAGCTGCCCAACGGGAGGCGCGCGCCGGACACGGCGACGAGCTCCATGGGTCCAGCCTCGAGCCCGACCGAGACGTCGAGCGCGGCCCCGAGCGCGCGGCCGAGGGCCTCGGGGCCGAAGCCGGGCGTGTGCGCGGAGAGCCCCACGAAGGCGCGATCGCCCGCGGTCAACGCGGCGCACGACGCGAGCAGCCCGGCGATCTCCCCCTCGAACTTCCACTCCTCCCGGCGCGGGCCGTGGCCGAAGCTCGGCGGATCGAGGATGACGGCGTCGTAGCGGTGGCCCCGCGCGAGCTCCCGGCGGACGAAGGTCGGCGCGTCCTCGACGATCCAGCGGATCTTCGCCGCCGCGAGCCCTGAGAGCGCTGCGTTCCTGCGCGCCCACGCGATCGCGCCGCGCGAGGCGTCGACGTGCACCACGCTCGCGCCCGCCGCAGCCGCCGCGAGCGTGCTGCCCCCGGTGTAGCCGAAGAGGTTCAGGACCGAGAGCGGCCGGCCCGCAGCGGCGACCCGCGAACGGATCCAGCGCCACATCGGCACCTGCTCGAGGAACAGCCCGACCTGCACGGTCTCCGTCCGCCGCAGCTCGAAGGTGAGGTCGTCGACGCAGACCTGCCAGAGCGGCCCGAAGGTGTCCGGGCTCCAGGTGCCGACGGTCGCGCCCGGTCGCGCGAAGCGGGCGTCCGCGTTGGCCCACGCGCCGGGCGCCTGGCGCTCGAGGTGCGCGGCGGCCGGGGCAGGCCGATCGAGCACGAGCGCGCCGAAGCGCTCGAGGCGGCGGCCGGCGCCGCAGTCGAGCAGGCGGAGATCGGCGGGCCAGAGGTCGGTCGAGAGGGGCTCCATCGGCGCCATCCTGCCCGATCACGCCTCGCAAGGTCCCGGCGACGCCCGCGCAAACGGCGCTCCCGACGACAGGGCCCGGCTTGTGGGGCGCCCGGCCTCGCGCGATGGTTCGCGCTCGCCCCGCCAGCAGGAGGCTCCATGCGCAGCCCGCCCCGCGTCGCACTCCTTCCTCTCCTCGCCCTGCTGCTCTCGCCGCTGCTCGGCGGCTGCCAGCAGCTCCTCGACGCCGCGCTCGGGCAGGTCGCCGTCTCCGGCCGCGTCGGGACGCCCACGGGCGATCCCGTCGCAGGCGCAGAGGTGTCCGTCTACTCCGTGACGGATCTGGCGCTCGGCACGGCGCTGCGCGGCAACTGCCGGGTGCGGGCGGGCGACTACGACGGGGCGCGCGTGCTCGGCGGCTGCCCGATCGTGGTGATCGGCGAGAGCGATCGCGACGCCAGCTACCGCCTGCAGCCCAGCGAATTCCCCGCCCCGATCGGCCGCGCGACGACCGGGGCCGACGGTCGCTTCGAGATGGCGTCCGTCTCCCGGAACGGCTACGTCGTGCTCGCCAGCAAACGTGACTACTCGCTCGGCGTGGCCGGAATGGACACGCGTTCGGGGCAGATCACGGAGCAGAGCGCCGTGGTGCCCGCGACGGCCGAGGCCGACGCCCTCGAGGTCAACGTCGTGGTCGCCGGCGGCTCGGTGCCGGGGGCGGGCCCGAGCGACGGCACCGAGGCCGGCCCGGACGCGCCGCTGCCCGCACCCGGTCCCCGCACCCATGAATGCGCCTCGGCGGCGGACTGCGACGCGCTGCTCGGCGCCCCGCCGCCCGGCACCGTCTGGCTGTGTGAGCCCGGCACGGACGGCGTCCGGATGTGTACGGGCGTCGCCGCAACCGACCAGGGCTGCACGACGGACCAGGGCTGCGACGACGCCGACGCCGCGACCTCCGACTTCTGCCTGGAGGACGGCACCTGCGGCCACTGCACGCCGTCGGCGCCGGACGACGACGAGCTGCCCCCGGTCGCGCAGACGCAGTGGGCCTCGTTCCTGGCCTTTGATCTGGACGAGGCGAGCCTCGCGGACGCCACCTCCGAGGACGTCCGGCTCGCGTTGTCGGCGACCGCCGAGCGCACGCGCGTGCTGCTCCTGCGCGGCCAGCTCGTCGGCGGCACGGGGCGCGCGTTCCTCCGGATCCAGACGGGCGCGAGCAGCTGCAGCGAGCAGGAGGCCACCACGGAATTGCTCCCCGTCGAGCTCGACGCGGACGGCCGCGTGGTGAGCGAGAAGGGCGACTTCCAGGCGGTGCCGCTGACCGGCGGCTACCAGGTCCTGCAGCTCGCCTCCTCGGACGCCGCAGACGCGCTCGTCTCGCACCGCATCACGGTGGGCACCCGCTGCGCGCTGCAGCCCAACGAGCTCAAGGTGATCATGAGCTGGAACACCGACGGCGACGACGTCGATCTGCATGTGTGGAACCGCGACGGCGAGGAGACGGCCTACACGAACCTCGACTCGAGCTACGGCTGGCTCGACATCGACGATGTGTGGGGCTTCGGGCCCGAGGTCTTCACCGCAAAAGAAGGCCACGATGGAGACAGCTACTCCGTCCGCGTCCACTACTACCGGGGCGACGAGCAGCCCGACGTGACCGTGCGCGTCCTGCAGACGGACGGCACGTGTCTCGTCGACGACACGTTCCTCGTGACGCTGACGGAGTCGTGGCAGTGGATCGATCTGGGCAACTTCACGCCCTCGACCGCCTGCCGCTGATCGCGCGCGTCAGCCCGGGGTCGCCGCCCGATGGCGCAGCTCGCGCCACTGGGCGGCGATCGACGCCTGGATGCGGTCGAGGTCCATCGCGCCCTTGCGGAAGCGCCCCTGGCCGGCGACGTAGGACTCCAGCGCCGCGCGGGAGAACTCCGGCTCGACGTTGAGCTGGAAACGACGGCCTTCGAAGACCTCGTAGACGGCGTAGAGCCCGCTCTTCACGGCGTCGCGCACGAGCGCCACGCCCTCCGACGGCTCCGACTTCCAGCCCGTCGGGCAAGGCGCGAGGATGTGCAGGAAGCGGAAGCCCCGCAGCTCGAGCGCGAGCGTCAGCTTGCGCAGCGCGTCCTCGGGGTGCGCGAGCGAGATCGTGGCGGCGTAGGGCACGCGGTGCGCGGCCATGATGCCGATGATGTCCTTCTTCTCCACGTCCTTGCCGCGCGGCGTGGTCGTCGTCGCGGCGCCCATCGGCGTCGCCGAGGAGCGCTGGCCGCCGGTGTTCCCGTAGATCTCGTTGTCGTAGCAGACATACAGGATGTCTTCGTCGCGCTCGGCCGCGGCGGAGAGCGTCGCCATCCCGATGTCATAGGTCCCGCCGTCGCCGGCCCAGCACAGGACGCGCGTCTGCTCGCCGTTGAGGCGCGCCGCGTGTACGAGCCCGGTCGCCATCGCGGCGGCCGACGCAAACGTCGCCGCGACCACCGGCGCGCCGTACGCGGAGTGAGGGAACGGCCCCGCCGTGACGATCCCGCAGCAGGCGGGGATCACGAGCTGGATCGGCCGCTCCTTCACCGCGCGCCGCAGCAGCTGGAAGCCAAGAGACATCCCGCAGCCGCCGCAGTTTGTATTCCCCGGCCGCAGCACCGGCTCCGCCCGATCCAGCTGCGTGAGGGCGATCCCGCCCAGGAGTGGCTCGTTCACGACCCGACCTCCATGAAGCTCGGCGCGCCGGCCCGCTCGCGTCCCGAGAGATCCTCGAGGATCCGACGGATGTGTGCGGGGCGGACGTCTCCGCCGCCCGATCCCACGATGTAGTTCTGCACGAGCGCGCCGGGCTCCGCGAGCGCGCGCGTCTCGGCCCAGAGGATGCCGCCGAGCCCCGGGCTCAGATCGCGGTCGAGGATGCCCACCCGGCGTTTGCCCGCGAGCGCCGCTCGAAGCAGCTCGCCGGGGAGCGGCCGGAACATCCGCAGCCGGAGCCCCCCTGCCTTGATCCCGTCCGCGCGCGCAGCGTCTACGGCAGCCCGCACCGTCGCCGCAGTGGTGCCCATCGAGAGCAGCACGACGTCGGCGTCCTCCATCCGGTACGCGACCACCGGGTCCGCCAGCCGCCGGCCGAAGTGCTGCTCGAACGCCGTCTGCAGCTCGGCATAGACGGGCCCCACGGCGTCCATCGCCTCCTGCTGCTGGCGCTTGTGGACCTCCGCCTCGTGAGGAAAATCGAGCCCGCCGATGGTGCGTGGCATGTCGGTCAGCCGGTGCGGCAGGTCGAGCGGCGGCAGGAAGGCGTCGACCT
>CAYHCR010000438.1:0-4365 GCA_964354895.1 uncultured Myxococcales bacterium
CGGTGACGGTGAGATCCGGAGGGAACTGGATGCGGCAGTAGTCGACCGCGGGCGCAGGCGGCGCCAGGACCTGGAGCCGGCCGGTCGAGGCGCGATCGAAGCCGTCGTCGGTGCCGGTCAGATCGAGCAGCTGTGCGGCTCCTCCGTCGAGCCGCGCGCGCGCGACGAGCTCGTAGAGGCCCTCGCCGGCCGGGACCGCCAGCGCGAGCACGAAGCGGTCGTCCGCGAGCTGGCCGGCGCCGTCCACGTCCGCCGTGTACGGAACCGCGGTGAAGGTGAACGTCGCCAGATCCGCGCCGACCGCGCCGACCCCGATCTCGACCGCGAGCCCCGCCCCCTGGCCTGCGCCCTGCGTGCGGGCCGGCTCGTAGAGGTCGACCATGACCGTGACCGTGCCGCCCGGCGCGACGACCGCCAGCGAGGCCGGCTCACGCAGGATGCCCCAGTCGATCGACGCCGGGGCCGGCGCGCGCACGAGGATCGCGGCGAAGGCGCCGGGATCGAAGCCGTCGGCCGTGCCGGTCACGTCGACCCACGTCACGGTCTCCCCGCGATCGAGCGTCACGGAGGCGAAGGCGCGGTAGTCGCCGGCCGCCAGCGCGGGCAGCTCTGCCGTAAGTCGATCATTCTCGAGGCCGCCGCCGAGCCCCGCCGCGTCCTCGAGCCACGCGAACGACAGCCGCGTCCAGCCCGTCGCGTCGACGTCGGGCGAGGGGAGCGCGAGGTCGCCGACGTACAGCTCTGCCTGCACGCCGCCGTCTCCGGCCGCGTCCGTCAGGCCCGGCTCGTAGACCTCGAGCAGCAGCCGCGCGGGCGCTTCGCCCTCGGTGAACGCGACGGCCGAAGGCGTGAGGATGCCCCAGTCGATCGTCGCGGGCGGCGGGCTCGAGACGACCAGCGTGCCGGCCTGCGCGAGCTCGAAGCCGTTGGTGCTGCCGTCCAGATCACAGAGCAGCCAGTCGTTCGTGCCGACGAGCCGGCCGCGCGCCGCAAAGCGGTACGTGCCCAGCGGCGCCGGCGCCTGCAGCGCGAGCGAGTGCTCGTCGTCGTTGCCGACGTCGGCGGAGAAGGCCGCCGGCAGCCAGCTCCAGTCGACCGGGTTGTTCGCGTCCAAGCCGACGCCGATCTCGACCTCGACCTGCCGCGGATCGCCGCCGTCCGTCACGCTCGGCTCGTAGACGCGCGCGTAGATCGTGCCGGCCGGCGCTTCGGGCGCGGCGTCGATCGCGGCCGGGAACTGCAGGATGCAGAAGTCGAGCGCGGGCGCCGGCGGCAGCGCGACGGTCAACCGCCCGGCCTGCGCGGGATCAAAGCCGTTCGTGCTGCCGTCGAGATCGCCCAGCGTGAACGGGCCGCCGTCGATCCGGAAGCGGACCGCGAGCCGGTAGCCGCCCTCGACCGCCGGAAGGGTCACCGTCCCGACGAACTCGTCGTTGTTGTCCGCCTGGAGGTTCCAGGCGCCCGCCGTCCACGTCCACGTCGAAGGATCCGTGCCGTCGAGCCCGACGCCGGCCTCCATGTCGATGCCGGTCGGCGCGCCCGCGGCCTCCGTCACGCCCTCCGCGTAGACGCGGCCGTAGATCTCCAGCGTCGTGCCGGGCGCGCCGGTGTGGACCGCGGGGAACTGCAGCGTCGCGAAGCCGATCGTGCGCAGCGGCTCCGTCCCGTCGTAGGTGAAGCCGCCCGTCAACTTGCCCGCGCCGCCGTCCGCGTTGCGCACCGTGACGTCGACCGCGCCGCCACCTTCGCGCGCGGGCGCCACGCCCTGCAGCTGCGTCGTGGAGACGATCGTCACGCCGGCCGAGCGCGAGGAGCCGAAGAACAGCTCTGCGCCCGCGAGGAAGCCGGTGCCCGTCACGGTCACTGCGGTGCCGACCGGGCCCGAGGCGGGGGTGACGCTGGTGACCGTGGGCGCCACCACCTCTCCGCCCGCGCCGCTGCCGCCCGGACCGCCGCCGCCGGCCCCGCCCGCGTCGCCGCCGCCGCTCGCGCCGCTTCCACCGGGCGCGCCGTCACCTTCGCCGTCGTCACACGCGGCGAGCCCGAGGAGCGGCACAACACAGAGCAGCAGGACGAGTCGGCGCATGGTGGCGGCCTCCGGAAGGGGCCGCGATCCTAGCGCACGCGCCCGACCCGACGTCAGCCCTTCACGCCGCCGGAGGTGAGCCCGCCGACGAGGTGCTTCTGCAGCGCGAAGAAGAGCGCCATGACCGGCGCGCTCGTGAGGATCGCGCCGGCCGCAAAGCTGCCCCAGTCCGCCGAGTAGTCCCCGACGTGCCGCTTGAGCGCGACGGGGAGCGTGAAGGAGGCCTCGTCGTTGAGGAACGTGTAGGCGAGCACGTACTCGTTCCACGCCGTCATGAAGGCGAAGAGCGCGGTGACGGCGAGCGCGGGGCGCGCGAGCGGCAGCACGATCTTCAGGAAGATCACGCCGGGCGTCGCCCCGTCGAGCACCGCCGCCTCCTCGAGCTCCTTGGGGATCGTGTCGAGATACCCCTTGAGCTGGAACGTGCAGAACGGGATCGAGGTCGTCGCGTAGACGAGCACCAGCCCCGCGAGCGAGTCCAGCAGACCCAGCGCGTCGAGCAGGCCGTAGAGCGGGATCATCACGACCACGCCCGGGAAGATCTGCGTGAGCACCGCCGCGTCCAGCAATCCTTCCCGCCCCTCGAAGCGGAAGCGGGAGAAGGCGTAGGCGGCGGTCGTCGCGAGCACGAGGCCGACGATCGTCGTGGCGATCGAGACCGCCAGGGAATTGAAGAGCTGGTGGCCGAAGAGCCAGCGGCCCCGCGCGTCGATCTGGCCGATCACGGCCGCGAAGTGCTCGAGCGAAACAGAATCCGGGAAGGGGTTCGGCGACGCGTCGAAGGCCTGCCCCGGCTGCAGCGCCATCTTCACGACCCACAGCACCGGGTAGAGCGCGACGAAGCTCGCGAGCGCCAGCACGACGTTCGCGAGCGCGAGCTTGAGCCGGCTCATCGGCCTGCCTCCACGCTGCGCGCGATCTTCCCGGAGAGCCGGCTCCAGCCGAAGAGCAGCACGAAGATCAGCGCCGCGTAGGCCGCCGCGTAGCCGTACTGCTCCTGCCGCGCGAAGGCCCAGCGGTAGGCCTCGGTGATGAGGATGTCGGTCGCGTTGTCGGGCTCGCCGCTCGAGACGAGGTACACGACGTTGAACTGGTTGAAGGTCCAGACCGTGCCGAGCAGGATCGCAGGCACGAGCGCCGGCTTGAGCAGCGGGATCGTCACGTGCCAGAGCTTCTGGAAGAAGCCCGCGCCGTCGACGTCCGCCGCCTCGTAGAGATCCTTGGGGATCGACTGCAGCGCGCCGAGCGTCACGACCATCATGAACGGAAAACCGAGCCAGGCGTTCGCGCAGACGTTCGCGAAGAAAGCAGTGCCGAACTCGCTGAACCACGCGATGCCGCCCACGCCGCACGCCTCGAGCAGCCCGTTGATGGCGCCGTACTGCTTGTGGAACATGCCCTTCCAGACGAGCGCCGTGATGTAGCTCGGCACCGCCCACGGCACGACGAGCAGCACCCGCCAGACGGCGCGGAGCTTGCCGAGCGGCTGATCGAGCAGCAGCGCCAGCGTCACGCCGAGGATGACGTGGATCGCGAGGTTCACCGCCGTCCAGAGCACCGTCACGGCGAGCGCGTACCAGAACGAGAGCGGCTCGAAGAGCGCGTAGCCGCGGGCGGAGAGGATGTCGACGAAGTTGGCGAACCCGACGAAGCTCCAGCGCCCCTCGCGGTGGTCGAACAGGCTCATGCCGAGGCCGACGGCGAACGGCGCGAAGACGAGCACGGCGGTGGACAGCACGGCTGGCGCGACCCAGAGAAAACCACGCGCCGAGTGACCGAGCGCGCCCCGCGTGCGGACCGAATTGAGCCAACGACCAAAGAGCGCCAAGCCCCCGACCACCGCGGCCGCGACGAGGAGCACGTACGGCAGCTCGTTCGCGCCGGGGGGCGCCGGCCTCGTGATCGCCGCCAGCCGCCGCTGCGCCGCGCGCGCCGCCTCCTCCGGGCTCGCCTCGCCGCGCACCGCCTTCTTGAGCGCGAGCTTCGCCGGCTCCCAGACGTTCGCCATCTCCGGCCGGCCGGGCGTCGGGGTGGCAGCGGGAAGTTGTGCGCGGAAGGCCGCGATCACCGGATCGTTCGCGTAGACCGGATCGTCCCAGACCGCCTTCGCCGCGACGATCTGCCGGCCGACGTCGCCGCGCAGCTTTGCGCCGACGGGGCCCGAGAGGAACGCGGCGAGTTTCTTGGCGCCCTCGGGCGACTTCGCGCGGGCGTTCAGAAAGAGCGCCGCCCGCGACGCGCTCGCCGAGGCGCGGCGGCTCTTCGGCGCGGACGGCTTC
>CAYHCR010000439.1:0-4363 GCA_964354895.1 uncultured Myxococcales bacterium
AGGCCGTCGGCGCGCTCGGCGGTGCGGCCCGCGGCGCGGTCGGCGGTGCGACGGGCCCGGCGGTCGAAGCGGCGATCGGCGCGCCGGGCGCCGCCTGGGCCGCGAACTTCTCGAAGCCCGCGAGCCCGAAGCCGATGAGCCCGAAGAGCAGCGGCAGCTCGGCCTCCTTCACCTTCGCGAGCGCGTCCCCGACCGAGCCGCGGCCGTTCACGAGCGGCGTCACCGTCTCGCCCGGGAAGCTCTGCTTGATCGTGTAGAGATCGCGCTCCAGCTCCGGCGAGCGGTGCAGGATCTCCGAGGCGCGCTCGTGAAGGAACGCGCGGATCGACTCGGCCGGATAGTGGCGCTGCACGGCCGTCAGCACGAGCGTCAGCGGGTGTACGCGCGCCTCGGGCACGCCGAGCGGCTCCCGGAGCGGCGAGAAGGTCCACGTCCCCTCGGGCATCCCGAGCGCGGAGAGCATGACCTCCTCGGTCTGCCGCTTGAGCGCGACCTGCACCTGCGCCGGCGTCATCGCGCCGGTGCCGACGAGCGCGTCGTGGAGCGAGCGCTGCGTCTGCCGCGCGTTCTCCACCGCCGTCTGCAGCGCGCCTTCCGTGAGCTGGCCCTGCGCGACCTGCATGCCGCCGGCGTTCTCGGCGCGCACGTTGGAGGCGGCGAAGAGCACGAAGCCACGCTGCATCCAGACCTTGCGGCGCACCCGCTCGCGCACGATCTCGAACGCGCCGACCGCCTTGCCGCGGTAGGCGTCGCCGAGGATCTCCTGGAGCGGACGCTCCGAGAGGTCTCCGTGCTGCGCGCCGAAGGTCGAGGCCGCGATCGAGGACGCCGCACGCTTGGGCGCCTCGATGGCCGCGACCTTGCGGGGATCGTCCCACCGCAGCCCGAGCGTCTGGGCGACCCGCTGGCGCAGATCGTCCACGTCGAAGGGCTTGAGCAGGAGCGGCGCGCCGAACTGCGTGTGCGCGTCCTTGATCGCCTGCTGGTTCTTGTACACGCCCGTCACGAAGACGAAGGGCAAGGTCGGCTGCGAGACACGCAACTCTTTTGCGACCTTGAAGCCGTCCACGCCGGGCAGCATGACGTCGAGCACGGCGAGCGCGAAGGCGCCCTTCGCCTGCTCTTCCTTGCCTGCCTTGCCGTTCGCGCCCGCGACGATGTCGACGCCGAGCGGCGCGAGCGCCTCGGCGATCAGCTTCGCGACCGACGCGTCGTCTTCGAGGACCAGGATCCGGTGGCCCATGCGCTCCGACTTCCGTCCGGGCCGAAGCCCGGGTGCCTGTCCCCCCGCTCACCGACTGGCACGTCGGCGAGCGCCGGGCGGCGGAGGACCATCCCCCGCCGACCCCATCACGTCTCGGCTCCAGGACCGCCTCGCGGCCCTGCCCTCTTGGTCCTTCGGCTGCGACGCGTCAACGTGGTTCACCGGGGCCGCGGCTCGATGACCGAGTCGTTCGCGGCTTTGCTGACGTCCGGGGACCGCGCCGAGGCGTCCGCGTGCCTCCACGGACGAACCGGATCGCGCGCGCAAACATCGGTCGACTGCGACTGCAAAGGACGACGGACCGTTCCGGACAGGGGTCCCTTACAGACGGACCCACCAAAGCGCGCACGGAATGGACAACCTGTAGCACGGGTCGGGTCGCGCGTTCAATGCATTCACGCGCGGCCCGGCCGGGCTACTCCCAGCGGACCTCGAGCTCGGAGAGGGCCCAGACGGTCGCCGGTCGCTCGACCCGCAGCGCCGGCGGGATCGCGTCGGAGAGCGCCCGCGCCAGCGACGCCGGCAGCGGCGAGGGCGGCTCGTACGAGAGGCCGCTCGACGCGGAGATCGAGAGCAGCCCGTGCGCGGGCGCGAGCACCGGGAAGTCGACCGGCTCGTCGGGATCGAGGCCGGCCCGCTCGCGCGCGAACGCGAGCGCCGCCGCGAGGCCGCCGAGGTCGTCCACCAGGCCGCGCTCCTTCGCCTCCTCCCCGACCCACACCCGGCCGCGCGCGAGCGGCTCGATCTCCTCCTTCGACTTGCCCCGCGCCTCGGCCACCACGCCGACGAAGTCCGCGTACGCCTCGTCGACGTAGCGCTGCACGCCGGCCCGCTCGAGCTCCGTCCACGGCTCGAAGAGATCGAAGACGCGCGGCGCCGCGCCCGCCTCGGCCTTGTACTGGCCCACTCCCAGGAGGCTCGTCAGCCCGCCGATCGCCGGCTTCATCGCGAAGACGCCGATCGAGCCGGTGATCGTCGAGGGCGCCGCGAAGATCTTCTCCGCGCCCGCCGCCACGTAGTAGCCGCCCGACGCCGCCGCGCCGCCCATCGACGCGATCACCGGCTTCTTCTCCGCCGCCTTCTTCGCCGCGCGCCACATCAGGTCGGACGCATGTGCGTCACCACCGCCCGAGTCGATGCGCAGCACGATCGCCTTCACGTCGTCGTCCTTCGCCGCCGCCTCGAGCGCCGCGATCACCGACTCGGCGCCCGTGGTGCGCGCGAAGCCGAGCGGATCGCGCCCCGAGCGGCCCATCAGGATCATGCCCTCCACCGGGATGATGGCGATCGCGGGCGCCGCGCCCCAGCCGAGGTACGGCTTCGCGCGCGGCAGCATCCTCTCGAGCTCGACCTTGCCGCCGAGCCGCTCGGCGAGCAGCCCCTCGAGCTCGTCGGGGAAGACGACCTTGTCCACGAGCCCGAGCTCCTTGGCGCGCGCCGACGAGGTGATGCCGGCGTCGAGCGCGCGCTGGATCTCGGCGGGCGTGCGGCGGCGATCGGCCGCGAGGCTCTCGACGACGTGGCGGTAGCCGACCGCGACGAGCCGATCGACGAGCGCCTTCTGCTCGTCCGAGACGAACGCGCGGGTCATCGCGTCGGGGGCGGTCTTGTGCGGTCCGACGCGCACCGCCTCGAACGAGACGCCGATCTTCGCGAGGGTGTCGGCGTAGAAGAGCGTGCGCGCCGAGATCCCGTTGACCATGAGCGCGGCGCCGCGGCTCGCCCAGATCTCGTCGCACGCGGCGGCCACGACGTAGGCGGCGTCGCCCCCGCCGAAGAGCAGCGCATAGATGCGCCGGCCGTGCGCGCGGTGGGCGCGGACGGCGTCGCGCACCTCCTCGGCGACGGCGAACGAGAGCCCGTCGGCGTCGTCCACGAGCAGCACCGTGGCGTCGTAGCGGGGGTCGGTCGCGAGCGCGTCGAGCCCCGTCACCAGATCGAGCACCGCGTTGCGCGCCTCGCCGGCGAAGAGCGGCGTGCCACCGCCGACGCCGAGCGCCTCGGAGAGCTCGACGACCGCGACGCGGCGGGTCGGCGAGAGATCGAGCCCCACGCCGTCGGGGGCCCAGAGGCTGCCCTGCAGCCAGAGCCCCGGCGTGTCCTTCGCGCCGCCGACCGTGCCGCCGAGCGCGAGCATGTCCGTCTCGGCCGCGAGCCCGAGCCCGAACGCGACCTCGTCGCTGCCGAGGCCGTGCGCATAGCTGCCCGACAGCGCGAGGCCGTCGAAGAGTCGCAGGCGCGCCTCGTAGCCGAGCGCGCCCTCGGCGGGGCCGGACGGGCCGGCGCCTTCGCCGCCGCGCCAGTCGAGCTCGGCCGTGAGCGTCAGCAGCTCGCCGGCGGGGCGCGCGCCGAGGCCCGCGCGGTAGCGCCGCGGGATCGTGCGGCCGTCGCCGAGCGCGGGCGCGTTGAGCGCGGAGGCCGAGAACCCGAGCGAGCCCCAGCTCGTCGGGCGCAGCAGCAGCCCTGCGTCGTACGTGACCGCGCCGTCGAGGGCCGCGTCGCGCTCGGCCGTGAGCCGCCGCGCAGCGAGGCCGAGCGAGCCCTTCGCGCCGCCGACCGCGAGCACGAAGCTGGAGCGGAACTGTCCGGGGCCGTCGAGGTCGCCGCCGGGGCGCTGCCATTCTCCCGAGACCCCGAGGCCGACGCCGGGCGCCAGCGAGCCGCCGAGGAAGAGGCCGTCGCCCGAGCTCGTCAAGGGATCGCCCTCGAGGTGCAGCAGATCGAGGCCGAACCGGCCGAAGCCCGCCGCGGCCGGGTTCGTCGCGCCCGCGAGCGGGGTGTCGGCGCCGGAGACGGGCGCGGACGGGAGCGGCAGGCCGTCGCCGACGCGGCGATCCAGCGAGAGGGTCTGGGCGGAGGCGGTCGACGCGAGCAGCAGCGCCGGGAGAGCGAAGGCGAGGAGGGGTGTGCGCACGGGCGGAGCATTCCGCCCGCGGCCCTGCGGCGCAAGCGTCGCGCGAGCGGCGCCCGGATCAGGAGGCCGCGAGATCCGGCTGGCGGCGCAGGGCGGTCGTCGCGACGGCGGCGACGGCAGCGACGGCGGCGGCGCACGCGGCCTCTGCCCGGCGGCCGAGCAGGCCCAGCGAGGCGGCGCAGGCG
>CAYHCR010000440.1:0-3747 GCA_964354895.1 uncultured Myxococcales bacterium
TCGCGCTCGGGCCGGCGTCGACCTGGATCGTGCTGCCCTTGCCCGGCTCGTAGGAGATCGTGAGGACCTGGCCGCTCTTGATCGAGGCGGGGAGGACCTTCTCGAACGCGGGCAGCTTGCCCTTGCCCTCGGCGGCGAACGCGGCGGAGTTCTTCTCGAACCCCTCGCTGAAGGCGCCCATGATCTTCTCCTTCTCCACGTCACGCAGGAACGTCATGCGCACGAGCTTCGCGGCGTCGGCGGCGATGATCGCGTCGGCGTCCGTCGACTTGCTCTCGACGTAGAGCGCGCCCACGTAGACCTTGAAGACGACCTTCTTGCGGATGCCGGCGCCGTTGAGCTTGAGCGTCTTTCCGGCGAAGGCGGTGGTGTCGGCGACCTGCACGCCGCCGACCTCCACCGCGGAGGCGGAGAGCGGAGCGAGAAGCAATGCAGCGAGCAGAGGGAGGAGCGAGACGGACTTCTTCATGAACGACTCCTGTGGTGCGGCGGATCCCGGGACAATGCCCAAACGGGTCGACGAGGGGAAGAGCCGAGCGATTCAGGGGAGCGCGAGGATCAGCTCCGCGCGCTGCACCGTGTCCACGCTCGTCGCGAAGGCCGCGAACTCCGGATAACCAGCGGGCGCGAGCCGTCCGCGATCGAGCGTGAGCCGGTCGACCAGCTCGATCCGATCGCCGGCGACGACGGCTGTCCGGACGAAGCGGCCCTGCGGCCCGGCGAGCGTCGCGCTCTCCGCCCCGGAGAGCACGCGCGCGCCCGGCGGCAGCGCCAGCGCGATCTGCACCGTCGTCCGCTCCGGATCCGCGATGAGCAGCGGCGCCTCGCGGGCCCCACGCGTCACGAAGCGCCGCGCGAGGCTCGCGGGGAAGAGCCCCAGATCCAGCGCCAATCGCCCGTCGCCGAGCGGCCGCGCGAAGGAAGGCACCGTCGCGCTCCAGGAGACGAGGAGCGGCGTGCCGGGGGGGCCCTCGAGCGCAATCGTCAAGCTTTGCAGGGTGACGCCCTTCAGCGCGCGGGCGAGCGCCGCCTCGATGCGCGGGCGCCGCGTCGCCTCGTCGAGCGCGTCGCGCGCCGCGCGCAGCCCGGCCCCCGCGTGGCCCTCGTAGCGTTCGGTGCCGGAGACCTGCAGCGCGCCGTCGCGCGTGAGCACGCCGGTGATCGCCGACGCGTGCCGATCGACCTCCGGATCCGTCGCGGGCGTCGTGGCGTCGGCGGCGACGAGGGGCTCGCCCGGCCGCGGCAGCAGCCACGCCGGCTGGCCGCGCAGCCGCGGCTGCAGGGCGCCGAAGGGGGCCCAGCGCTGGGACGGATCGATCCAGAGCGCCTCGGCGCCGCGAGGCTCGACGTACAGCACGAGCGCGCCGTAGCGACCCCAGTCCGGGAAGCGGTGCGGCGCCGGATCTTCCGCGAACCCGCGCACGGCGGCGAAGCGCCACGGCACGCGCAGCGCGGAGAGCCCCGCGGCGAGCAGCAGGAGCCGGTTGCCGCGCCGCTCGGCCAGCACGTGCGTCGCAGGCCGGCCGAACGCCGCGTCCCGGCCCGGGATCTCCGCGATCACCGCGTCGTAGAGGGCGCGCGCTCGCGCGACGTCGTCCGCCGCGCCGGCCTTCGCCTCGATCGCCTCCGCCCACGTGCGCAGCTCCGCAGATCCGTCCGCGTCGTCCGCGACGCCGTCCGCGTAGGCGAGCGCGACCGCGCGCTCCTCTGCGCCCGCGCCGACCTGCGCCCAGGGGACGTGCTCGGCCCGGCCCGGGCTGCGCGGCTCGGCGACGAGCGCCGGCACGTCGCGCACGCGCACGGTCGTCGTCTTCACGCCGTCCTTCTCCTCGATCGCGGGCCGCGGAAGACCGTTCTGGACCTCGACCTCGAGCCCGGCGCCGGGCAGCGCGCGCGCGTGGTAGACGCTCTCGACGAGCGGCACGTCGTTGGAGCGGAAGAAGAACGCGCTGCCGGTCCAGCCTGGCACGATCGGGCCGCGGGACGGCAAGGGTTGCAGGTACTCGACCTCGACCAGATCGCCCGGCTCGAGCCCCGGCAGCGAGGTCTGGTCCTTCTCCGCGATCGTCTCCGGCTCGAGGACGCGCCCGTCGCGCTTGATCGTGCGCAGCCGGATCGGCTCGGCCCCGGGCGGCAGGCGCACCTCACCGGCCTCGTCGAGCGATCGCTTGTCGAAGAGCTGCGTGATCGTGTGGATCCGCTCGATCGCGCTGCCGTCGGGATAGGCCTCGACCGCGCCGAAGTCGAGCACCACGGCCGCGCGGCTGTCCCAGGTCCGGCCGGCCGCGAGGTGCGCCTTCGCGAGCGCCAGCCCGTCGATCGCGAGGTCGGAGAGCACGTCCGTCCCCGGCGGCAGCAGCGCGCGGCGGGTCGCGAGATCCGCGCCCTCGAGCCGCAGCACGCGCCCCCGCGCGGCGCGCGCGGCGGCGACGTCGCCCGCGCGATCGAGCAGCTCTGCGCTCCGCCGCGGCAGGGACGCGGAGAGCGGGAAGCGCGCCTCGAGCGCCTCGATCGTGCGCGCGGCGCCGGCCGCGTCCCCTCGCGCGAGCTGCACCTCGGCGTGCAGCAGCGCGGCCTCGGGCCGGCCCAGCGGCAGCTTCGCGCGCCTCGAAGAGAGCAGCTCTGCCTCTCCGAGCGCGCCCCGCTCCACGAGGTGCCGCACGAGCCGCGCCCGCCCGCCGGGGCAGCGCGCGCCCTCGCGGGCGGCCCGCTCCACGTCCGCCGCGGCGTCGATCCGCTGCGCCAGATCAAAGAGGAGCTCCAGCGACGCGCAGCGGCCCGGCTCCCGATCGAGCGCCTCGCGGACCGCGGCGAGCGCGAGCCCGTCGTGGCTGCGCGCGAGCTCCACGCGGGCGCGGGCGCGGGCGATCGCCGCGCGGCCCGGCTGCGCGGACTCCGCCACGAGCAGCGGCTCGAGCGCCGCCTCGTGGCGGCCGGCGCGGCGGAGGATCGCGGCGCGGCGGAGCAGGGCACGGGCGTGCGTCGGATCCCGGCCGAGCGCCCGATCCAGCGACGCGGCCGCGCGCGCCTGCGCGATCGCGTCGGGGAGCTTCGGATCCCCGCCGACGAGCTGCGCGCGCAGGACGAGCAGCGCCGGCGCCTCCGGCGCGGCGAGCAGCGCGTCCGTGAGCAGCTGGAGCGCGCCCTCGCGATCGTGCGGGCCGGCCGCGATCGCGGCGGCGTACGCGCCGACCACCCCGGCCTCCTCCGCGAGCGCCGCCGCGAGCTCGCGGGGGGCGCCGCCGAGCCAGCGCCCTGCCTCGAAGTCCGACGCGACGAGCGGCTGCGGCCGCCGCCCCGGCTCGTCGCCGACGATGGCCGCCGAGAGCTTCGGCGGGGGCTGTCCCTCCAGCGGGAGCAGCGCCGCCTCGACGCCCGCCCGCCCGCGGAACCGAAGCACCTTCACCGCGAGCAGGTGGCGGCCGGCGTCGAGCTCGAGCGCCTGCGTGACGAGGCGCGGCCGGCGCGCACCGTCGGCGACGACGCGCTCGACGATCTCGAGGCCGTCGACGAGCACCTTCGCGCTCGTGCCTTCGGGCGTGCGCAGCCGGAGCGCGTAGGCGCCGCCGCTCTCGACGTCGACGCGGACGAGCGCGACGAAGAGATCCCCCCGCCACTCACCGCCGATGGAGAGCGCGCCCGATGGCGTCGCGACGGCCCGCAGCGGCAGCTCCCCGCCGGGCCCCGCGTAGGTCGCCGCGACGGGCGCGGCGCGCTCCGGCGCCGCCTCGACGTCGATCGAGAGCG
>CAYHCR010000440.1:3757-4349 GCA_964354895.1 uncultured Myxococcales bacterium
GGCAGCCCGCGCCGCAGCCGCGCCGGCCCTTCGTCGAGGCCGTCCGCCCGCAGCGTCACCGCCCAGGCCGCCGCGAGCCGGGTCCGCGCCTCGACGGGCAGCTCTGCGCGATCGACGAGCGCCGGCAGCCGCGCGGACAGCAGCGCGTCCGTCGTCGCGCCGCGCCCGGCGAGCTGCGAGAGCCGCTCGGCGCCGACCAGACAGAGCGCGTGGCCCGGCGCCGCCTCACAGAGCGAGAGGAAGCTCTGCAGTTCCGTACGATCGTCCAGCCCGCGGCGCGCCAGCTCCGCGCGACCGAAGAGCGCCCAGACCTCCGTCGGGTCGAGCGCGAGCGCCTCGTCGGTGCGCTGCTGCAGCGCCGCCGCGTCGCCCCGGACGAACCACGCGTGGAAGCCCGCGAGCGCGAGCGCCCGGGCCGGGGCGTCGCCCTCGCGGCTCGCCTCGTCCGCGTCCTGCAGCGGCTGCAGCGGCGAAGGCGGCGTGGTCGAGCAGGCCGCGGCGAAGAGCGCGGCGAGGAGCGGGGCGAGCGGGCGCGTACGCATAGGGGCGCGGAGCGTAGAACGGCGCGCCGAGCGACCCCCGCGCGCGAGGC
>CAYHCR010000441.1:0-4341 GCA_964354895.1 uncultured Myxococcales bacterium
CGGCGGCGGACGCGGGGGACCGGGCGGTGGCCGCGACGGCGACCGGCGCGGCCCGCGGCGCGACGACTACGGCTCACGCTCCGACGGGCTCGCGCTCGACGCCGCGCGCGCGCTCGACAAGCCGGTGCTCGCCGGCGACTTCGCCGCACAGCTTCCCATCCTCGAGGCCTTCGCCGTCGCGCTGCAGAAGGCGCACGTGCGCTCGCCGGAGTCGTTCGGGGACGACACCCGCGGCAAGCTGCTGACCGCGCTGCTGCGCGTGATGCACCAGCGCAAGCTCGAGGATCCGGAGCGGGAGGTCCTGCGACGCAAGGTGCAGGCGACGCTCGGCGAGGTCTTCCGCGCCGTGGGCGACGAGCGGCGCGCGGGCCTCTGCCTCGCGGAGGCGGGCGAAGCGAAGGCAGCGGCACACCTGCTCGCGCACACCGGCGAGTGGGACGCGGTCGCCGCGGCGCAGGAGCGCGACGGGCTGTTCGTCGACGCAGCAAAGCTGTACGCGGCGCACGGCCGGCCGCTCGACGAGGCGCGCCTGCGCGAGAAGGCGGGCGAGCACGAGCAGGCGCTGGCGCTCTACCTCGCGGCCGGCGCGCAGGTCGACGCCGCGCGCGCGGCCGCAGCCCTCCCGCTGCCGCGCGCCAAGGTGCTGCTGCTGAAGCTCGGCGCCGGTGATCTGCTGCTGGATCGCCTCGCCCGCGAGGGGCTCTTCGAGGAGATCGCGCGGCTGTACGAGCGCGCGGAACAGTGGGGCGACGCAGGCCGTGCGTATGAGCGGGCCGGCCGGACCTTCAAGGCGATCGCCTGCTTCGATCGCGGCGCGCTCGCGCCCGAGGCCGATCGGCTGATCGCGGCGGAGGCGGCCAAGAAGCTCGGTCACGGGGACGGCGTCGGCGCGGCCGCGGTCTGGGCGCGCTTCGGCCGATGGGCGATCGCCGCGCGCGAGGCGCCGGATCCGCTGCACGCGCACGGCTGGCTGATCGACGCCGGGGAGCGGGATCGCGCGAACGAGCTGGCGCGGATCGAGGCCGAAAAGGCGACGGCCGACGGCCGGCTGGCCGACGCGGCCGTCTGGCGCGAGCGCGCCGGCGATCTGGTCGCGGCCGCCGAGGCCTTCGCGCAGGGCGGCAAACCCGGCGAGGGCGCGCGCTGCTGGGAGCTGCTGCACGAGTGGGCTCGCGCGGCGCCGCTGTGGCTCGAGGCTGGCGACCGGGCACGCGCCGCAGAGCTCTTCGCGCGCGCCGGCGACCACGAGAGGGCGATCGGCATCCTCAAGGGCGGGTAGGGGAACCAGAGCGGCCGCCCGCGGCGTCCAGGACCCGGCGCGAACGCCGGAGCCGGGCGCCGCGTAGGATGGCCTCGATGGACGCAAAGCGCCTCGCCGTGATCGGAGCCCTCGCGCTCGTCGCCGTCTGGTTCTGGGACGCCGCGGCGCTGCTTCCCCTTCGCCTCTTCGTGGTGTTCTTCCATGAGTCGGGCCACGCGCTCGCGGCCTGGAGCGTCGGCGGCTCGGTCGACTCGATCCGCGTCGGCGCCAACGAGGGCGGCCTGACGATCTTCCGCGCGAGCGGCGGGCTGCTCTCCCAGCTCGTCGTCTCGTCGGGCGGCTATCTCGGCAGCGCGATCTTCGGCGCCGTGATCCTCTTCGCCGCCGCGCGCTCGCGCTCGGGCCGGCCCGTGCTCTACGGCCTCGCGGCGTTCGTCGTGCTCGCGCTCGTGCTCTGGGTCCGCGATCTCTTCACGGCGGGCTTCGCGCTCGCGGCGGCGACCGTGCTCATCGGCCTCGGCCGCGTGCTCCCCGGCGGGCTCTCGAAGGCCGCCGCCATCTTCCTCGGCGTCTTCACCGGGCTCTACGCGCTGCACGACATCCAGTCCGATCTCTTCCGGCTCGGCCCGGCGACGGGCAGCGACGCGGATCGACTCGCGCAGCTCACGTACGTGCCCGCGCTCGTCTGGGCGGCGCTCTGGGCCGCGCTCTCGCTGCTGCTGCTCGGCGCGGCCGTGAAGCTCGCGGCCCGCAGGCGGTCGCCGTCGCTGGTGCCGCCGATCCCGGCCGGCCTCGCGTGGAGCGCGACGCGGCTGCGGGACGAGGGCTAGAGGACCGCGATCGACGCCGAAGGGGCCGGCCCCGCGAGCGCGTTCGCCGGCCCCTGCGCCAGCTGGATCAGCAGCGTCGCCATCTTCGACACCGTCCACGCGAAGTGGCTCTCGCCGAGCGAGCTCACGTCGAAGTCCGGCGCTGAATTCATGATGTCGATCGCGTATGGCACGCCGTCGCGCACCGCGAACTCGACGGTGTTCATGTCGTACCCGAGCGCCCGGCAGAGCTTGCGGGCGTCCGAGACGACGCGCTCGCGCAGCTCGGCCGAGAGCGGCGGCATCGTCTCGGCGGCCTTGCTGTACCGGTCGAAGTGCGACTGGCGCGGATCCCATGCCGCCGGCAACACTTCCTCCCGGCCGATCACGATGCAGCGGACGTACTGCGTCCACTCGATCGACTCCTGCGCGATCATGACCAGCGGGCCGGTCTTGTCGTACGCGCGCCAGAGCTCCTCGAGCGTCTCGACCTTGTAGACGTCGCGCCAGCCGCCGCCCCAGTGCGGCTTGAGCCAGAGCGGCAGGCCGAGCTCGTCGACGAGCTTCTGCCAGGAGAGCGGGAACGCCAGCGAGTGCAGGGTCTCGCTCGAGGTGTCGGGCCCGTAGCTCCGGCTCGGGAGCACCGCGGTCTTCGGGACCGCGATGCCCAGCCGCGCGGCGAGCTGCGTGTTGAACGCCTTGTCGTCCGCGATGCGCCAGAACGGATTGTTGACCACTCGCGCGCCCGCGAGCGCCTGGAGCTTCAGCCACGGCTGATAGAACGTCAGCTCGTGGCTGATGCGGTCGACGATGACGTCGTAGGGCGTCGCCGCGCCGAGGATCGTGATGTCGGCCTTCGCGTACTCCGCGACGACGTCCTCACCGCGGCGTGCCACCTCCGCGATGAGCGCGTCAGGGAAGCTGCGCTCCCGACCGACGAGGATCCCGATGCGGCGAATCATGAATCAGCCCTCCGCCGCGAGGCCGCGCGCGAGCTCGACGAGCGCGCGCACGCCGACGCCCGTGCCGCCCTTCGCGAGGTAGCCGGCGTCCTTGTCCGACGTGGACGGGCCGGCGATGTCGAGGTGGCACCACGGCGTGTCGCCCGTGAACTCCGCGAGGAAGTGCGCCGCGCTGATCGCGCCGCCCCAGCGCGAGCCGCTGTTCTTCATGTCGGCGATGTCGCTCTTGAGGTTCTCCTTCACGCCCGGGACCATCGGCAGGCGGTGGAAGTCCTCGCCGGCGACCTTCGCGGCGTCCATGACCTTGCCGACCCACGCGTCGTCCTTGCCGAACGCGCCGGTCGTATACATGCCGAGCGCGACGATGCACGCGCCCGTCAGCGTCGCGAGATCGACCATGCCGCAGGGCTTGTCTTCGCTGGCGAACGTCAGCACGTCGCCGAGCACGAGGCGCCCCTCGGCGTCGGTGTTCGTGATCTCGACCGTCTTGCCGTTGCGCGCCTTGAGCACGTCGCCGGGGCGGTAGGCCGTGCCCGACGGCATGTTCTCGCAGGTGCCGACGTAGACGTGGACTGGGAAGGGCGGCTTGACCGCCGTGGCGATCACGTGGAGCGCGCCGAAGGCCGCGGCCGAGCCGGCCATGTCGGTCTTCATGTCGATCATCGCGTCCGCCGGCTTGAGCGAGAGGCCGCCCGAATCGAAGGTGATCGCCTTGCCGATGATCGCGAGCGGCGCGCGCTTCTGGTGCGCGGGATCCGCAGGGATGTACTTCGCGACGACGAGCTGCGGCTCCTCCACCGAGCCCTGCGCGACGCCGAGGAACATGCCCATGTTGAGCTTCTGGATCGCGGCCTTGCCCGTGACCTCGACCTTGCATCCGGCCGCCTCGAGCAGCGCCTTCGCGGCGGCGGCGAGCGCCTTGGGCGTCAGGGTGATCGGCGGCTCGTTGACGAGATCGCGGGCCCACGACACGGCCGCGCCGGTCTCCCTCGCGAGCTTCAGCGCGGCGACGACGGCGGGATCCTTCGGCTTGAGCTCCGGCGCGCAGATGATCGCGCTCTTCGGCCCCGTACGCTTGCTCTCCTCGCCCGTCTTCCACTTGTCGAAGCGGTAGGCGCCGAGCAGCAGACCTTCCGTCGCCGCGCGCAGCTCCTCGGGGCCCGACGCGAAGCCGGGCAGCGAGAAGCTGATCGTCTTCGCGTGCGCCTTGTACGCGGCCTTCGCGACCGTGCCGGCCGCCTTGCGCAGCGCCTCGAGGTCGGCCTTCTCCTTCTTGCCGAGGCCGACGAGCAGGATCTTCGTGGCGCCG
>CAYHCR010000442.1:0-4334 GCA_964354895.1 uncultured Myxococcales bacterium
CGAGTCGATCGCACGGCTCGACGGCAAGCTCGCGGTCCCCGCCGCTGACGTGCGGACCCAGGTGCTCGAATTCTTCCGGGGCCGACTCAAGGCGCTCTCGAGCGACGAGCACCCAGCCGAGGTCGTCGAGGCGGTGCTCGCGGCCGGCTTCGACGATCTGCCCGCGACCCGCGCGCGACTGCGGGCGCTCGACGCGATGCTCGGCAACGCCGACTTCCGCGGGCTCGCCGAGGGCTACGGCCGGACGAACATCGTGGAGAAGTCGAAGGCCGCACGGGCGACCGGCATCGACGTCGAGCTCTTCGACAAGGAGGCCGAGCGCCAGCTCTTCAAGAGCTTCCTCATCACGCGCAAGGCCGTCGAGCAGAAGCTCCACGACCGCGACTTCGCGGGCGCACTGCAGAACTTCACCTCGCTGCGCGCGCCGCTCGACGCGTTCTTCACCGACGTGATGGTCATGGCCGAGGACGTGGCGGTGAGGGACAACCGCCTGCGCCTGCTCTCGGAGATCCGGGAGCTCTTCGGCCGGATCGCCGACTTCGGCCGGATGGATCTGAAGAAGCTCGCGCACAAATAGGGCGCGCTCGACCGGCCGGATCGCGTTGACCGGCCGGTCGGTGCTCTCTATGGTTCGCGGCCCTCATGCGAACCCCCCTTCCGTCCGTCTCCCTCCTCCTCGCGCTCGCTGCTGCCGCGTGCGCCGTCGAGGACGCCGGCACCGCGCCCCCGACCGACGCGCTGCATTTTCCGGGGGCCGCCGTGCTCGGCGACGGGGGCCGCCGCCTGTACGTCGTCTCCATGAACTTCGACCTGCGCTACCGGTCGGGCGTCCTGCACGTGTTCGACCGCGAGACGATCGACACGCTCGCCGACGCCACCCTGGCGACCGAACCGGGCCGGCCCGGCCGAACGAGCTCGTTCGGGGATGGGTTGCTCTCCGCCGTCGAGATCGGCGACTTCGGCGGCGTGCCCGCCGTCGCGAACGTCGGCGGCAACGAGCGCGTCTTCGTCCCGATGCGGGGCGACGACAGCGTGCTCGCCGTCGACGTCGCGCCGGACGGCAAGGCCTACTGCGCCAACGGCGGCGGACAGCGTTGCGCCGACAGCGGCGTGAATTTCGCCGGGGACGATCCCGGCACCGCCGCGGTCCTCGGCGGCCACGTCTTCGTCGTCCACGAGACGGCGCAGACGCTGACCGGCCTGATCGGCACGGCGCCGATCGACGCCCCGATGTTCGCCGGCGAAGGCGGCCGCTTCCGCACCTTGCGCCTCGGCTCGATGCCGCTCGGCGGGATCTCCGCGCGCTGCGCGGCGACGGGGTGCGCGGACGGGGGCACGCTCTTCGTCTCCGGCCGAAGCACCGAGGATCTGCTCGATCCGATCTTCGCGCTGGAGGTCACCGCCGCCGAGCCCTTCGGGGCACTGACGGCGCGCAACGCGTACTACCAGCACCGTGGCTTCGACTCGCGCGGCGTCGCGGTCTCCCCCTCCGGCGACTTCGTCTACGTGCTGACGCGCGCGCCAGACGCGGTCGCGCAGGTGGACGTTCGGCCGCTGCCGACCGCCGGCCCGACGCTCTGCCTCGTCGACCCGGCGTCGCCGTACAGCTGTGCCGATCGGCTCGCAGCGGTGGTCACGACCGAACCGCCGCTGCGGACCGTCCGCACCTCGGGCGTGCCTCGCAGGCCGACGTCCGTCGTCGCGATCCCGCGGCCGGGCGTGGGCGATCTGCTCGCGATCGCGACCGGAAAGGGCCTCGCGCTCGTGGACACGCGCACCGGCAGCGTCGCCGCCGCGCTGCCCGACGTCGGCGGCACCGCGAGCGCGCCTGCCTTCTTCGTCCGCGCCGACGGATCGATCCGCCTCTACGTCCCCTCGTTCGACTTCGGCACGATCGCCGTCGTCGACGTCGCCGATCCCCTGCGGCCCCAGGAAGCGCGCGTGGTCGCGCTGCTCGGCGCGCCGCAGGAGGAGACCTTCTGATGCGCCGCATGCTCCGCACCTCGACCCTCGCGGCGCTCCTCGCCGCGGGCTGCGGCGACACGACGCTCCCTCCCTTCGGACAGCTTCGCCAGCCCGACGCGCTCGCCTTCCAGGCGTCGACCGGGCTGCTCTTCATCGCGTCCGCCGGGGGCGACGAGCTGCGCGTCTTCGACGCCTCGGAGCGGCAGTTCCTCCGTGGCCCGGCGACCGTCTTCCCGCTCTCCGTGCCGACCGTGCGCCGGCCGACCGCGATCGCCGCGGGCGAGCGATGGCTCTTCACGCTCTCTGCTGTCGACGCGGAGCTCGGCTTCGTCGACGGCCTCGTCCCGGAGGGCGCGCTCGGCCCGCAGGCGCTCAACGGCGTCGATGGCTACCCGATCACGCTCCCGCTGCCGGCGCCGGCGACCGCGCTCGCGGCGCTCGACGGCGCGATCGATCACGCGCTCGTCGCCGGCCTCGACGGCGCGGACGGCGCGCTCTGGCTCGTGCGCGCGCCTGCCGAGGACGCATTGCCGACGCTGCTGGCGAGCGTCCCGTTGCCCGGCGTGCCGGGCGCGATCGCGGTCGAGCCGTCCGCGGGCGCGCTCCTCGGCGCCGACGGCGCGCCGATCGTCGACTGTCGCACCGTCGCCGTCGCCGAGCAGATGGGCGTCGAGGGCGCCGCCCCCGCGATCCGCTTCTTCACGCTCCGCCTCGAGGCCTCGGGCGTCGCCACGCTCGAGCCCTCACCGCTCGGGGCGATCGAGATCGCGATCGACGAGGCCCGCGGCGCCGGCGTCTCCCGTCGCGTCGCAGGCGTACGTCGCCTGGCGTTCGCACCGTCGCCGGAGGCGCCGGGCCGCGAGGCCGCGATCGCCGCCGATCCGTGCGCGGTCCGCTCGGGCCGGCTCTTCGTCCTGCTCGACGGCGCGGCCTGCCCCGGCGCGGACAGCTGCGCCGATCTCACCGCGATCGATCTCCCGTCAGGCACGCCCGCCGTCGATCCCGCCTCGGGTGGTCCCGCGCTCTACGATCTCCCCGGCGCCGCCCTCGAGCTCGTCGCGCTCGCAGGGCCGTTCGAGCTCCCTGGCGCGTACGACTCTTCGACCGAGGCGCGGCTCGGCCGCATCGGGTCGCTCGTGCTCACCGCCTCGAGCGACGGCAACCTCTATTACGTCGACGGCGGCTTCGGCACTCCGTTGCTCGGCCCCGGCGCGCGCGGTCCCTCCGATCGCGTGCTCCTCGTGGACGCAGAGCCCGGCGGCCCCGCGATCTCCGGCCTCACGCGCCTCGACTCGCAGGCGGCCGGGGCAGAGGAGGGCGCACCGCTGCTCGAGCTCCCTCCGGGCGCGAGGCCGCTCGACGAGCGGCTCGTCGCCACGTTCGAAGGCGCGCTCCCCGGGCGCACGAAGGTCGGCCGGGTCGCAGACCTTGCCTTCGAGGATGGGCTCGCGTCGCTCGCCGCGCCGGACGCGACGCCGTTCGACGAAGGCGTCGCGGTCCGCGCTGGCGATCGTCTCGTGCCGGTGATCGAGGACGTCGCGTGCGCAGGTTTCGTCATTGATTCGGTCGCGCCGGATGGCCGCTCGCTCGTCGTCACCGAGGCGGCGCAGGCCACACCCTGCACCGCGCCGGAGCTCCCGCTCGCGATCCTTCCGCCGATCGAAACGCCGTGGGTGCTCACCGGCTCCGTCAGCGGCTTCGTCGGGCTGCTGCCCGCGTCGGGCGGACCGACCCTGGAGATCCGCGCGAACGACGAGCTCCTCTACACCTTCCGCGACGCCGGAGGCCTGCTGCCCCGCGGCGCGAGCTTCGCGTGGATCACCTCGGATGGGTTCAGGCTCTACGGCACCAATCCGGGCGTCGCCGCGCAGCTTCCCACAGGGATCGCTGCGGCCCTCGCGTCGCCGCCGGCCGCGCTCGTCGCGCCGCGCTGGCAGGTCTTCGTCTCGTATGGGGGCGCGGACGCCGTGATTGAGCTCGATCCGGAGCTCACGAGCCAGGCGGACGTGCTGCTCTACCAGTAGCTCCCGGAGCCTCGCAGGCAACCGCGCGATTTCGGAGGTTGTTCGCGCGCGTTGCGCTCTGGTATCTTGCGGCCGCTTCCTTCTTGAACCCTCTTCGGAACGAGTCCGCTCCGCCGGACTCGTCAGGTGTCCTCGCCCATGAGCGAAGGTCCGGTTCGTCCGATCCGCAAGGTGGGGATCCCCGACCACCTCTGGGAGACGCTGGAACAGATGGCGAGCGAGATGGGCGTCGAACGCGACGCGCTCGTCTCGCAGGCGATCTTCACGCTTGCAAGACTGAACGGCTACGTGCTCCCCGGCACGACGGGCGCGATGTCGTCCGTCTCCGTGACCGCGCCGTCGCCG
>CAYHCR010000443.1:0-4328 GCA_964354895.1 uncultured Myxococcales bacterium
CACGCGCCGGGCTCTCCGTGAGCGAGGCCGTCGAGGCGATCGAGGCGATGCTCTCGCTGCGCGCCCCCGGCAAGGACCTCTACCTGGTCGTCGACGAGGTGAGCCAGTACGTCCACCAGTCCGACGATCGCATGGTGAAGCTGCAGTCCTTCGCCTCCGAGCTCGGCGCGCGCGCGAAGGGACGCATCTGGCTGCTCGTGACCGGCCAGGCAAAGCTGGAAGACGACGGCACGAGCGTGCACAAGCTCAAGGATCGCTTCCCGTCCTCGCTGCGCGTGCACCTCTCGCCGACGAACATCCGCGACGTCGTCCACCGCCGGCTGCTCGCGAAGGATCAAAAGAAGGAGGGCGCGCTGCGCGAGGCCTTCCAGCGCGACCGCCCGGATCTCGAGCTCTACGCGCACGGCTGCCGCGGGATCACGGAGGAGGACTTCGTCGAGACCTACCCGATGCTCCCCGGGCAGATCGACCTCCTCCTCCGCATCACCTCGCAGATCCGCGCAAGTTCCTCTCGCGTGCAGGGCGACGACTACGCCATCCGCGGCCTCCTGCAGCTGCTCGGCGAGCTCTTCCGCAAACATGGCCTCGCCGACCGCGAGCTCGGCGCACTCCTGACGCTCGACGCGATCTACGAGGTCCAGCACACAGCGCTCGATCCCGATCTGCAGACCTCGATCGCCCGCGTGCTCGATCACTGCGTCCAGCAGAACGACGCGCTCGCCGCCCGCGCCGCCCGCGCCGTGGCGCTCCTGCAGTACATCCAGGAGACGCACCCGACCACCGCCGAGCTCGTCGCGTCGTGTCTCTACGAGAAGCTCGGGCAGGGCTCGATCCTCCAGCCCGTGACCGAGGCGCTCGAGCGGCTGCGCGGCGCGAACCTGATCGGGTTCTCGGCCAAGGAGGGCTACAAGATCCAGAGCTCGGCCGGCCAGGAGTGGCAGCGGGAGCGGGACGAGATCGGCGTCTCGGCGGACCACGTGAGCGAGGAGCTCCGCAAGCAGCTCGTGGATCTGCTCGCGCTCCCTGAATCGCCGCGCCTCAAGGGCCGCCCGTTCAAGTTCCTCGCGTGGTTCTCGGACGGCCACACCGCGAACGACAAGCGGCTCGATAACAATCGCGACGAGGGCGCCGTCTACGTCGACCTGCGCCTGCTCAAGGCCGACGAGCGGCAAGCCGCTACCTGGGTGAAGCGCAGCGACGACGAAACGCTGCGCGATCGGCTCGTCTGGATCGCGGGCGACGCGCACCAGGCGCAGAACGCGGCGCGCGCGCTCGGCCGCTCCCGCAAGATGCTCGCGCGGTACGAGCCCCGCAGGTCCTCGCTTGGGCGCGAACAGCAGAAGCTGCTGCTCGAAGAGCAGGCGAGGGCGGAGGACCTGCAGCGCGACCTCGGCACGCTCGTGGGCCGCGCCTTCCAGGACGGCTCGATCTACTTCCGCGGCCGTGAGCTCAAGCCCTCCGACCTCGGCGGTGCCTTCGCCCCGGTGCTGAACGAGGCCGCGACGCGCGTCCTCCCGGAGTTGTATCCGAACTTCACGGCGATGGCCGTCACCGACGGCGAGCTCGAGCAGCTCCTGCAGAAGACGCTCGCCGGCCCGCCCGGCAAGTTCCTCGAGGGCGATCCGAACAGCCACCTCGGTCTGCTCTCGCTCGACGCAGGAAAGTACGTCGCGACGTGCGCCGGCCCCGTCCCGTCACGCATCGCCCAATACATCGAGCAGCACCAGGGCGTCGGTGGCAACCAGCTCTTCGCGTGGTTCGGCCGGCCCCCGTTTGGCTTCCCGCCCGACGTCGTGAAGGCCTGCCTCGTCGGCCTGCTCCGGGGTCGCAAGCTCCGCGTGCAGCCGGAAGGCGGCGCCGTCGTCACCTCCGTGAACGACCCGGGGGCGCGCGACCTCTTCATGAAGGATCTCGCCCTCCGCCGCGCCGAGCTCTTCCCGGCCGACGAAGGCGGCGTGAAGCCGCGCGACCAGATCGCGATCTGCAAGCTCTTCCAGGAGCGCTTCGACCTCGAGGTCGACCGCGACAACGACGCGATCGCCGACGCGATCTTCTCGCAGTTCGGCCCGCGCGCCGAGCGCCTGCGGGAGGTCGAACGACGCCTCTCCCGCCTCCCGAACCGCCTTCAGCTCCCGCCGCCGCTCGAGAAGCTCGCGCAGGCGCTGGTCATCTGCTGCCGCAGCCGACAGATCGACGACTCCGTGCAGGCCGTGAAGGCCCGGCTGCCGCAGCTCGAGGAAGGGCTGCAGCTGCTCGCGATGTATGAGAGCGAGCTGACGGAGGACGCCGTCCGACGCGTCTCCGAGGCAGGCGAGGTCGCCTCCCACCCCCTCGCGCAGCTGCAGGTCGTGGGGCTCCCCGCAGAGCTGCACCCGGCGGCGACCGCGATCATCGAGCAGCTCGCGCAGCAGCGTCCGTGGCGAGACATCTCGGAGCTGCAGGCGCCGCTCGCGCTCGTCCGGGAGGGCTACGCCATTGCGCGCCGGGAGCTCCTCGCGCAGCAGGCCCGCCTCGCCGAGGAGGCCCGCAGCCGCGTGAAGTCCCGCGTTGGCTTCGAGCGCCTGACCGCCGACCAGAGCCACCTGGTCCTTCGTCCGCTGCAGCTCGCGCTGCTGGACACGACGCCCGACGCGGTCGCGCCCACGTTGCTCGAGCTGCGGGATCTTCCGCGCGGACGCATCGCGCACGCCGAAGAAGAGGCCAACGAGCTGCTCGACGGCGAGCTGAGCCGGGGCGACGATCAGGCCGTCGTGAAGATCCCGCTGAGCCTGCGCGGCCGCGAGCTCAAGAACCGCGCGGAGCTGACGGAGACGCTCAAGGAGCTGGAGGAGCGGCTCGGGCCGCTGCTCGACGCCGGCAAGCGGGTGCGGATCACGTGACCCGCGTGTCCGCTGCGAGCGACTACTTGCTGGGCACGGGCTCGGGGCGGTACCACTTCGCGAGCTTTCCGGAGGGCGTGTAGATGCCCGCGCGCGTGGCGGCCTCGATGATCTGCTTGGGCGTCATCTTCCGGATCGCCGCGACGACGACCTCGTGCGGTTCCAGCGGCCGGGCCCGACTTGGGCGTTTGCGCGCGCTCTTCCTGGCTGCCATCGAACACCTCACTTGCGGGCGTGCGACCTACGCCTCAAAGGCTAGGTCTGAAGACGCCGAGGATGCAATCCAGGTTGCGGACGGCGATCTGGATGTGAGCCTCGGCCGTCAGGCAGGAGCCCGGGAAGATCGGGTCGCCCTCGCTGAAGGCGCACCGAACGGAGTCGAACGGCGCGCCCTTCTGCTCGGCAAAATCGAGAAAGAAATTGAGGACGGCGCAGTCGAGTCGGCGCAGCTTGCGGTCGGGCGTAGCGCCGGCGTTGGTGGGCAGCGCGTTCCCCTGAGCCGACGCGCTCGATCGGAACGCTGCGTAGAGCTCGCCCACTGCGGTCGTGTGCTTGACGTCGAGCAGATCCAGGCACTTTCCGAGCTGGATCATCGCTCCGACCACGGCCGGGCGACGGATCCTGCCTCCGCTCCGCCCGGCCTCCGCCTCGGCCCACCGCAGCGCGCGAGCGTGGCCGTACTCCCAGAAGTAGATCCCGTGACCGAGCCAATCCCAGCTGTTCCGGCTCGGCTGCCAGCGCTCGCCCCCGAGCAGGCGGCGGGCGATCTTCGCGTCACAGCCGTGGTAGCCGAGCACGCTCCGGTCGTAGCGCATCGTTCCGCCTCCCGCTCCGCGGCGCCTCGGCCGGGCGCCCCTTGGGATCTGCCATGCTGACCTCCACGGCAACCAAGCTACCGGACCGGTCTGACATCGAGCCCGCCACCCCATGAAGGACCGCAAGATGCCCGCGCAGTACGAGCCCATGCAGCCCGAGGCGAAGGGCGCGCTCCAGGCGACGATGCGTGGCCTGCACGACCGGCTCATCGACGAGCTGCTCGCGGCGACGGAGAGCCTGTATCGGCTCTCGGTGCCGGCGGCGAAGGCCGGGCTCGCGGAGGGGCCGGCGACGGGCCGGCGGCGCCTGGAGGCGTGGATCGAAGAGCAGCTCCGCGCGACGGCCGGGCGCACGAATAGAACGGTGGACGAGCGGCAGCGCTTCCTGCGCGCGGCCGTGAAGGAGGCGGCGCACACGCTCGTGAACCGGCTCGTGCTGCTGCGGCAGATGGACGCGCTCGGCCTGCGCAAGCCCGCGATCCTGACCGGCTTCACCAGCAGTAGCGGCTACAAGCAGTTCCGCGAGTTCGCGGGTGAGCTGACGACCGACGAGACGGACGGCTACGGTGCGCTCCTGCAGCTCGTGTCCGACGAGCTATCGCTCGAACTGCCGGGGCTCTTTGGCCCCGTCGGC
>CAYHCR010000444.1:0-4323 GCA_964354895.1 uncultured Myxococcales bacterium
ATGGGAGTCAGTCGTAGCCCGGACTCAAACGGGGCGTAACGCGCTGCGGCGCGGCCTGCCTCGTGGGCGGGCGTGAGCCGGCGGCGCGTCGCCTTCCGCCTCGAGGCGGGCCGTGTTAGCCAACCGGCCCTCTCCACCGGAGGTCGCTGCTTGCCCACGATCCGCCACGATTGGACCCTCGCCGAGCTCCGCGAGCTCCACGATCTGCCGCTCCCGGAGCTGGTCTACCGCGCGCAGACCGCGCACCGCGAGGCGTTCGGCGACCACAAGGTCCAGCTCTGCTCGCTGCTCTCGCTGAAGACCGGCGGCTGCGAGGAGGACTGCGCCTACTGCCCGCAGTCGGCGAGCCACGAGACCGGCGTGAAGGCCGAGAAGCTGATGGACGTGCCCGACGTGCTCGCCCACGCGAAGCGCGCCAAGGAGGCGGGCGCGACGCGCTTCTGCATGGGCGCCGCGTGGCGCGAGGTGCGGGACAACGAGCACTTCGACCGCGTGCTCTCGATGGTGCGGGGCGTGAAAGGGCTCGGGCTCGAGGCCTGCGCGACGCTCGGGATGTTGACGCCGCCACAGGCGAAGCGGCTCGCGGAGGCCGGCCTCACCTCCTACAACCACAACCTCGACACCAGCGAAGATCACTACGGCGAGATCATCTCGACCCGCACCTATGACGATCGACTCCGCACGCTCGAGGCGGTCCGGCAGGCCGGCATCGCCGTCTGCTGCGGCGGGATCATCGGGCTCGGCGAGACGATCGAGCAGCGGTGCCAGCTGCTCTGCACGCTCGCGAACCAGCCCGAGCACCCGGAGTCGGTGCCGGTGAACGCGCTCGTCGCGGTGGAGGGCACGCCGCTCGCCGATCAGCCGCGCGTGGACGTCGTGGCGATGGTCCGCATGATCGCCACGGCCCGCATCGTGATGCCGAAGTCGATGGTGCGGCTCTCGGCGGGGCGGGCGCAGATGACGGACGAAGGGCAGCTGCTCTGCCTGATCGCCGGCGCGAACTCGATCTTCTACGGCGACAAGCTGCTCACGACGGGCAACCCGGACACGGAGCGGGACGCCGCATTGCTCGCGACCGCCGGCCTCACGCCGATGGCGCCGCACGAGCGCGGCAGCAACGGCGCGACGCAGGCGGGCAAGGCGGGCCACCATCACCCGGAGCCGCCGGGCCACGTCCACCTGCAGATCACGCAGTGAAGGGGCCTTCGACGAGGGCGGCCGCCGCCAGAGGGGTGCGAGTCGCTCGGAGCGCTACCGCCACGCGCCTCGCGCTCGCCGCAATGCTGCTCGCCCTCGGCGCCTGCGGCGGCTGTCCGCTGCGCGCGTTGACGGGCGCGTTCACGACGAAGGCGGTCCGCGACGGCTCGTGCGGCGAGAACTGCGAGCGCGTCGCCTGCGAGCTGAAGAACTGGGGCTCGGCGGGCAAGAAGGCCATGCGGCGCATCGACGTCACGCTCGTGCAGGAGCTGCCGAGCGGCGCGACGAACCGCATGGAGCTGCAGCGGACCGCGGTGCTCGAGGGCGGCGCGACCGGCCGCGTGACGGCCGACTTCCACGGCGTGCGGGCCGAAGACGTCGACGACTACTCGTGCAGCGACGCAGGTCCCGGCCTGGGCGGCGGCACCGGCACCGTGCCGATGCCCGTCCAGCCCGCGGCGCGCTGACCTACTCCGACGATCCGCGCCCGCTCTTCGATCGTGAAGGGGCGCAGATCCACCCGTGTCGCCCCGCCGCCGCCACTCGCGAGGCCGACCCACGCGTCCGCCGGCAGGCCGTCCCGCAGCGGGCCATAGCGCGGGGTGAAGCTCGTGATGTCGTCCGGAGCTGCGAAAGTTCCGCGGCCGAGTCCGACCGCGAGCGGCTCGTCGTGGCAGCTCGCGCAGGAGCGGCCGGCGCGCTGCGTCGTGTGCGGGGCGATCGGCGCGAAGAGGCGGGAGAAGCGCTCGGCCTCGCCCGGCAGCGCGAGCGTGAAGATCATGCCGGGCACGACGGGGACGATCTGCTCGGCGGGCGGCTCGGGCGCGGCGGCCGATCCGGGTGGGGCGGCGGGAAACCCAGGTGGGGCGGCGGGAGCTCCGGCGGGCGTCGCAGGCGATCCGGTGGGCGCCGAGGGCGTGGCGCGCACGCCGAGCGTCGGCGGCTCCGCGAAGAACTCGCCCGCGCTCTCCGTGAAGCGGCCGTCCTCTCCTCGCGCCGTGTGGCAGCCGAGGCACTGCGGCGCCCAGCCGGCGTGGCAACTCTGGCAGGCGAGCCGCGCGTGCAGCGGATCGAGGCAGGCGGCGGCGGGCGGCCGCGGCGAGAGGCGCGCGCCGTCGAGCTTGCGCACGAGCACCGGCGCGCCCTCCTCGATCACGAGGTTCGTGTAGGCCGTGCCGCGCGCGGTCGTGACGAAGGCGCTCGCCTCGCGGGGCAGCGCCGCGTTCGCGCGCAGCAGCGCCCGGCTCGAAGCGTCGAGCGCCTCGCCGGTGAGCGTCACCGCCGGCGTCACCCGGTGGCAGTCGACGCACGCGATCTCGATCGCCTGCTCCTGGTGCGTGAGCACGCGGCCGTCGCCCATGATCTCCCGCGCCGTGTGGCAGTCCACACAGGTCAGGCCGCGCGCGAAGTGCACGTCTGCGGGCTGCTTCGAGAGCGCGCGGCCGTCCGGAAGCATGCGCATACCTTCCGCCCGCCCTTCGGCCTCCGTGCGATCCGTCTCGTGCCAGCCCTCGTACGAGAGCGCGATGCGGCTGCTGCGCGAGTGGCAGCCGCGGCAGGGCTCGCTCCCGACGTTCGAGGTGACGCGCGGGTGGGCGCCGGGTGTGGCGGAGGGGCGCGAATGGCAGGCGCTGCAGCCGCCGCCGATGGTCTGGCCGGGGCTCGTGCGGGGGTGGCCGACGTGGCAGTCGGCGCAGAGCTGTCCCAGCGCCTCGTCGGCGGGCGAGCCGTGGCGGTCGGCGAGGGTGTCGAGGCCGTCGGGCGCCTCCTGCTCCCCGAAGGCGAAGCGCTGCACGGCGACCATGCCGCGGGCGGTGGCCATGGGCGAGGCGCGCACGCGGGCGACGGCCTCCGCGTGGCAGATCCCGCAGGTGCGGTCGACGACGTCGAGGTTGCCGGAATACCGCACGAGCCCCGCGTGACCGCCGGCTTCGTCCGCCTTGCCGGGATCTCCGCCGTGGCAGACGACGCAGCCCATCGCGACGTGGCCGTGCGCCTCCCCGGGATCGGCGCGCGGGCCGTGGCAAGCGATGCAGCCGTCTGCGCCGGCGGCGATCGCCTCCGCGACGGAGGGCGGGGCGGGGCGCAGCAGCAGCAGCGCGCCCGCCGCGAGGGCGAGCGGCAGGGCGAAGAGGAGCGCTTTGCGGCGGCGGGTCACGCGCGCGGGAGCTTACGTCAGCAGCCGCTGCTGCCTCCGCCGGCGGCGGCGCGGGGCCGGACGGTCACGGTGGCAGGCGTGGTGCTCGCCGGCGGCGGCGGGACGAGCTTGCCCTGCAGGTACGAGGAGAGCGACGCGACGACGGGGTCGGGGTTCACCGGCTCAAGGAGCTGCGCGCGCCACGCCGAAGCGCCTCCGGTGACGGTGAAGATCTGCAGCCCCTTGCGCTGGAGCGGGCGGCCGACGCGCTCGAATTCCGTCTCGTCGTCGCCGAGCAGCACGACGCGGAGGTTCGGCGCGGTGACGGCGCCCTGGATCGCGGCGACCGCGTCCTCGCCCGGCTTCACCGAGACACCCCGCGTGAAGTGCTGCCGGCCGCTGAGGTCCGCGACCAGGAAGTCCCTTCGGCCCGAGACGAGCCACTCCGCGAGCGCGCGCGGTGCGAGGGTCGCGAACGGGACCGCGACGACCGGTCGGGGCTTCACCGGACCGAGCAGCGCCATGACGGCGCCCAGCGCCAGAAAGACGGCGAAGAAGAGCATGATCCCGCGGCGACCCATGGCCTACCCCTTCTCGCCGAAGCGCTGCTCGAGCCACTCGGAGGCGGCAAACATGCTCAAGGCCATCAAGATCACGAGGAGGCCGACCGTGCCATACGAGAGGCCGAAGGTCTCCGGCAGCGTGACGCGATCGCCGAGGTGGCTGCTCTTGTAGAAGCCCTCCACGGCCGGATACGCGATCGTGAAGAGCACCATGCCGAGCACCGCGCCCCCGACGTTCCAGTAGGCGTCCGTCTTGCGCGTCGCCATGCCGACGACCGCGGTGCCCGGGCAGTAGCCGCCGATCGCGAAGCCGGCGCCCATGATCGAGGCGCCCACGACGCCGGGCCACAGATACGTCGGCACCAGCCAAACCTGATCCAGATCCAGCAGCCCGAGCTGGCCGAGGAGGATCATGCCGGTCATCGC
>CAYHCR010000445.1:0-4321 GCA_964354895.1 uncultured Myxococcales bacterium
CAAAGAACGGGCGCAAGTACGAGATCGAGGCGCTCTCCCGCCGCGGCATCACGTTCATCACGGACGAATACCTGCCAAAAAAGATCAAGGACAAGGACTGGCTCGAGTAGCCGGGCTCACGGCAGCCGCAGCTCGATCCCGACAGCGTCCGTCGCGACGTCGAGCGGGGCCGTGCCTTCGGCGTCGGTCGAGTCGCGGTGTGCGCGCAGCCGCCAGGTGCCCGGTGGCAGCTCGAGGCGGAACGAGCCGTCCCGCTCCACCTCGCGCCGGACGCTGCTGGAGCGCCCCGGGAGCTCGCGCTCCGCGGAGACCTCGGCGAGCTTCGTCGGATCGCCGTCCGCGTCGAGCACGCGGCCCTGCACGATCCCGCAGCCCGGCAGCACGACCTCGGGCGCGGGCCCCGGGACCTCGAAGCGCGCCTCGATCTCCGTGAAGCTGCAGCTCTTGACGATCGCCCGCCACGCACCGGGCGGGAGCTCCTTGAGCAGCGTCCGCCCGTCGCGCACGCGCGCGCCGACGCGTCGATCTTCGCCGGGCCCTTCGACGCTCACGAAGAGCTCCGGCGGAAGCGGGCCGCCGTCGGCGCGCCGCACGATCACGGTGACGTCGAAGGCCGGCGCGAGCGCGAGCTCGACGAACGAGCGAGTCCCGCCCCCGAGCGAGAGGCGATGCTCCCGCTTCGCGAAGCCCTGCCTTCGCAGGAGGAGACGCACGTCGCCGGCCGGGACCGAAGGGAGCACCACGCGGCCGTCCTCGTCCGTCACGCCGCGGACCGCCGCTGGACCCTCGCTGGCGACCGTGAGCGTCACGCCGGAGATCGGCGCGCCCTTCTCGTCCCGTGCCGTCACCTCGATCGCCGCCGGTGGGACCAGGTCGAGGCGGATCGGCGGCGTCGACGCCGTGAGCGTGAGGCCGATCGTGCCGCTCGTGTGATCGCCGTGGAAGGCGACGAGCTCGACCGGTCCCGGCGCGAGGTCGTCGAACGAGAAACCGCCGTCGGGCCCGGTGACGCGCCGCCGCCGGCCGCCGTCGACGAGCACGATCGCGCCGGCGCGCGGCCCCCGGTCGTCCGTGACGAGTCCGGAGAGCAGCGTCGCGGGTTGCAGGCGGACCTCGAGGCGACCGGGCTCGAACGGGCTCCCCGCGCCGCTCCCCTCCGCGAAGCCGGGCGCGATCGCGACCGCCGCGACCAGCAGCCTCGAGGCGCTCTCGAGCGAGAACTCGCCCTGCTCGTCGGTCGTCTCCTCGAGGATCCCCGTCCCGCCGCTCGCGAGTCGCACACGCGCGCCCGGGATCGGTCGCCCCTCGGGCGAGAGCACGCGCCCCTCGACCGTGTACTGCCGCTCGCGCAGGCGAAGCTGTACGCGCTCGGCAGGCCCGTCGCCGAGGCGCACGACCTTGCCGGCCAGCCCGCCGCCGCACGCGGCCTCCAGCAGCCACGGGCCACGCGCGAGGCCGTCGAAGCGGAAGCGACCGTCGTCGTCCGTCCCGGCTGTGAGGCGCCGCTCCTCTTCGGGCGGAAGCGGCGGCTCCGGATCCTCGAACGAGAGCGGCCCCATCACCGGGTTGAAGGCGAGCTGGAGCCGGAGCGCCTCGCGGGGGCCGAGCCGGCGCAGCTGCACGGTGCAGCCGTCGACCGCAGCGAGCGCGCCGTCGTCCCCCTTGCGCACCACGACGCCTGCGATGGTGCCCGCCTCGAGCGGCGCCTCGGGCCCGCCGGAGGGAGACGACGGCACGCCGCCGGGCGTCGCGCAGCCCGCGAGCGCGAGGAGGCAGGTCAACGGGAGGAGGTGATCGCGCATGACGCGGAGCCAAGCACGGGGCCACGCCGCGTGGCCACGCCCGTCGTCAGGGGACGCAGCGGAAGCCGTCCTCCTGCGCGACCGAGCAGCCCTGCGGCTCGCCGGTCGCGCAGGGCTCGACGGGCACGGTCGCCGGATCCTGGTCGAGGCAGCCGTTGCAGAGCGTCACGCTGGCCTCGGCGGGTGTGACCTCGAGCTCCTCCCCGCCTGCCACGCTCACGGAGAAGTTCAGCGGGAAGGACTCGCCCGTCGCGTCGATGGGCGACTGCTTCCCCTCCGAGCCCAGGAGCGCGGCGACCGCGAGCTGCCGATCGATCAGCTGGACCACGAAGAGCCCCCGATCGCCGTCGTCGCCTCCGGCCGCCAGCGTGATCGCCGCCGGGACGCTGTTGCTCGCGGGCAGGAAGTCCCAGGGCTTGTCGTTGACGAGCTCGACGGCGATCGAGTCGAACGACACGGGGTCGGAGCCGAAGTTCTGCAGCTCGATCGCGACCCAGTAGCCCTGGCCGGCGGAGGCGTCGAAGCGCGGCGCGGCGTTGTGGCCCTCGGCGGCCTCGCACGCGCCCGGACCCGCCGGCGTCAAGCCGTGCAGCGCGACGACGCGGACGTCTTCGCCGCAGGCGGCGAGCAGGGGGAGGAGCAGGAGGGCGCGGCGCATGTCGGACTCCGAGGCAGGGCCGCGAGCCTCCGTCGGGACGGCCGCGACGGCAAGTCCCGCGCCCCGCGGAAGTTGCGCGCCAGCAGGGGGCGCGGTCGAGGATCGCCCGCCTTCAGGGCGCGCAGTCGATCACGTAGATCGGCGCGTTCGTCCCCTCGGAGACCTGCAGCGCCCCGCCGGTCGCGGGATCGAACGCGAGCGCCTCGCCCTGCGGCTCCACGGCGACCGGCAGGAGGATCCGGATCGCGCGGTCGGTCGCGGCGAGGTCCCGGGTCGGCAGCCGAAACACGAAGCCGCTGCCATACGTGCGCACATAGAGCGCGGTGCCGTCGGCGGAGAGGTCCGCGGCGGTCACGGCGGAGACGAGGCCGTCGGCCAGATCGAAGACGTCGAGCGCGCCGATCCGCTCGGCGACCGCGGTGCCCGTCGCGACGAGCGGCACGCGGTAGAGGCGGGTCGTGCCGTCGCGGCGTTTGGTGAGGATCACGGGCCGCCCCTCGGGATCCACCACGAGCGCCTCGGCGTCCTGCGGGCCGTCAGGGTAGCGGAAGGCGAAGCGCTCCACCGTCGCGTGGCCGTCGACCGCGGCGGGCTCCGGCAGGCGCAGGATCGCCAGATCGGTCCGCGCTTCGGCGTTGTCACCGATGTCGGCCACGAAGAGGCAGTCGCCGGTCGGACAGGGGCCGAGCGCCAGATCCTCGAAGTCGACGTTCTGCGTGTCGTTGAGCCGGACCTCGCCGAGCCGCCGCCCCGTGCGATCGAGCGCGTGGACGGAGGCCTCGTTGCCGGAGTCCTCGATCGCCCAGAGCACGGCCGGGTCACGGCGGGAGACGGCCAGCCCCGAGAGCTCCTCGAGCGAGTCGGCGCGCACGGTCGCGAGCGGGCGCGCGACGGCGAAGCGGGCGCAGGGCGCTGCGGGGCCGTCCCGGGGTGGTGTCACACCTGCGTCCGATGGCTCCTCCGGCGCGGGGTCGACGCGCGGCGCGGGTTCGGCGCAGGAGCAGAGCAGGGCGAGCAGGAGGAGCGGTCGGCGCACGCCGGTACGCTAGAGCACCGAGGAGTTGAGGTCGCCTGTTGCGGCGCCTGACGGCCGCGGCCGGGCGCGGGTTGCGGCACGACGGTCGCGCGGCGAACATGGCCCCATGACGCGCCACCTGCTCCTTTTCCCCCTCGCGGTGTTCGCCGCGAGCGCCTGCTCTGCGCCCGCCCCCCCGCCCGCGCCCCCGCCCGCCGCGCCCGACGCCGCGGTCGCGCCGCCGCCCCCGATCGCGGTCAAGGACCCCCTCCCGCCCAAGCGCGCGCCGACTCTCCCGCCCGGCGCGATCGCCTGGAGCGACGACGACGCGGCGGTGCAGCCGGCCGTCGCGAAGAGCCGGGCGCTCGGGACGATCTCGGACTTCCAGGGCTTCTCCGCCGACGAGCAGGAGTTCGCGTACGCGACCTTCGCGCCCGGTGCGGGCTTCGGGATCGTCCACGTCGTGGCGACGGCGACGAGCGCCCCCGTGACCGAGCTGCGCCTCGAGAGCCCGGCGGCCGAGCAGCAGGCCCGGAGCTATCTGGCGGGCAAGGGCTACGTGCGGCTCGCGGAGCCTGGCACAGTGCTGCACGGAGGGAAGGTGGTGGAGGCCACCGCGAAGGGCCTCGAGGTCACCGCGACGCTCGGCGGCCAGCCGCTCTGGACCGGCAATCCTTTCGGCGGCCCGGTCCCGACCTCGAAGTCGGCGACCGTTCGCGTCGCAGGCCGCTCGCCGACGGGCGCCGTCGCCGTCGTGCGCGCCGAGGTCGACGCCGGCCACGAGTTCGGCCGCGCGGTCGGCGTGCGGCTCGTCAAGCTGCCGTGACGGCCTGGGTGCAGCGGCTC
>CAYHCR010000446.1:0-4313 GCA_964354895.1 uncultured Myxococcales bacterium
GCGATGTTCCCGCCGCACGATCCGGTGATCGAGAGCCTGATCTTCTACGGCAAGCTCCTCGGATGGGACGCCGGGAAGGCGCGGCTCGAGGCGACGCGCGCGCTCGAGCGCACCGACATGGGCGCCTCGGCCAACACGCGGGGCAGCGCGCTCTCGCACGGCATGGCGAAGCGCGTCGGCCTCGCGCAGGCGTTCCTCGGCGAGCCGGAGCTCGTGCTGCTCGACGAGCCGACGGCTGGCCTCGATCCCGTGCACGCCGCACAGGTGCGCGAGCTCGTCCGCTCCCTCAAGGGCCGGAGCACCGTCGTGATCTCCAGCCACAACCTCCACGAGCTCGAGGAGCTCTGCGATCACGCGGCGGTCGTCTCGCGCGGCAAGTGCGTGCAGGCGGGCGCGATGGCCGAGATCACCAGCTCGAACGCGCAGGTCCGCTTCGTGCTCAAGGCGCCGCCGCCCGAGCCGCTCCTCCGGCAGCTCGCGTGCGTGCAGGAGCTCGAGTGGGACCAGGAGCGCAGCCTGCTCGTCGTGCGCTTCCCGGCCGCGCGCTTCGAGCCCGAGCAGGTGATCGCCGAGGTCCTGCGCGTGCTGCTGCAGTCCGGCGTGCCCATCAGCGCCGTGACGAAGGGCCGCCGCCTCGAGGAGCGCGTGCTCGAGCTGACCTGACAGGCGCTACTGCAGCGGCGGGAGCCCCGGAAAGTCCTGCGGGCTGAGCCGCTCGGCGAGCACCACCGCCGCGATCGCGTGGGCGAGCTCCGGCTCCAGCGCCCGGCTCACGCGCGCGAGCGGCAGCGCGTAGCGGAAGCTCTCGTGGGCGTAGCGCGCCCGCTTCTCGGGCTCCTTCGAGGCGAGGATCCCGCGAAGGTTATCGAGCCGATCGGCGAGCTTCACGAGCGCCGCCTCCCGCGGGCCCGCGGCGAGCGCGCCCCAGTACCGCTCGTCCCGCGCCGGCTTCTCCGCGGCCGGAACTTTTGGCTTCGTCAGCGCCTGCACCAGGGTCGACACCCGCGGCGAGACGTCACGCGCGAGCTCCTCCGCGGTGAGATCGACGCCCTGCTCCGCCGCGTCCTCGAGCGTGTCGTGCAGCAGCGCCGCTGCAATGACCTCCGGGTCCCGCACGCCGAGCTCACGGACGATCGTGCGCGCCACGCGGATCGGGTGCTCGAGGTACGGCGTGCCCTCGTCGCGGGTCTGCCGCTCGTGGACGCGTGACGCGATCCGCAGCGCTTCCCGGACGAGCCCGCGCCCCTCGGCGAGGTGACCCGCGAGCAGCTCGACGATCGCGTCCTGCGCGGCGAGCGGGTTCTTCCCGACGGCGCCCCGCCGAAGCAGACCGCGCGCGAGGCTCGTCACGCGATCGACGAAGAGCACGCCGTCGAGGTGATCGAGCTCGTGCTGCGCGGCCGTCGCCTCGAAGCCCTCGAGCTCGAGCGTGCGCTCCTCGCCCGTGACGCCGTCGAGGAACCAGAGCCGTACGGCCTTGGCGCGCGTGACATCCGCGACGACCTCCGGCAGCGAGAGGCAGCCTTCGCGCCCACGGCGGCTCCCCTCGAGGTGCAGCAGGACCGGATCCACGAGCGCGAGGCGGCCGTGGTTCGTGCCCTCGGGCGACCTCGTCGCGCGCGTCAGATCGACGATCGCGATGCGCCGGTCGAGGCCGATCTGCGGCGCCGCGATGCCCACGCCGGGGTGCGCGGCCAGCGTGTCGAGCAGATCCGTGACCTGCTCGCGCACGACGTCGTCCACCGCGCCCGTGAGCGGCGCGCGGCGCTTGAGGCGCGGATCCGGGAAGGTCAGCAGCGGGCGGACGGCCATCAGAGCAGGTCGGCGTCGACCGGGTTCATCGTGACCTCGACGCCGAGCGAGCGGCCCGCGGTCTCCAGCTCGGCGCGCAGCGCGATCTCGTCGACGCCGGGCGGCACGTCGGCCTCGAGCAGCATCGTGTAGATCGACGCGCCGCCGCCGCCGGGGGCGAGGTGCGTGTCGAGGTCCGAGACGTTCACGCCGCGGTCGGCGAGGATCCGCGTGATCTTCGCGAGGATCCCGGGGCGATCGGCGCCGTAGACCGAGACGGTGAACGGCCGGCCGCGGCTGCCCTTGCGGAAGGACTCGTTGGGAGAGAGCGGGCGGAAGGAGAGCGTCAGCTGGAGCGGCGCCGCGGCCGATCGCACGCGGGCCTCGAGCTCCTCGACGCTGGTCTGCTCGGGCACGCGCGCGATGAGGATCATCGCGAACTCACCCGCAAGGATGCTCATCGAGCAGTCCTCGAGGTTCGCCCCCGAGACGAAGAGGGCCTCCGCGACCGCCGCCGCGATCCCGGGGCGATCCCGCCCGACCGCCGTCACCGCCACGCTCGTACCCATGCGCCCCCCTGCGTCAGTCTGCCGTACAGGCCTGCAATAATACCGAGATCGTCCGCCCCTCGCGCTCGACGCTCTGCCAGCGGTGCCCGGTCGCGCGACAGAATGCCGCGAGGTCCGCCTCGGCCGCCGGATCATCCGCGCGCACCAGCACGAGCGCCCCGGGCGCGGCGCGGCGCAGCGCCCGGGCCGCCTCGATCACCGGGATCGGACAGGGCCGGCCGATCGCGTCGACGATCTGCACGGAGGCGTCAGCCACGCTGCGGCGAGTACCGCGATCGGACGCGGTCGGCAAGCGTGACCAAGGTCAGGGCTTCGGCGTCGGAAGCTGCGCGAGCGCGCCGGCCGGCGGCAGCCCCTTGCGACGCTTCTCCGCGTCCCGCTTCATCGAGATGAAGAAGCGCAGAAAGGAGACCCGACAGGCCTCGAGCATGTCGCCCTGCCGGCCGTTCTCGCAGAGCTCACACGCCCTGCATCGGGTCGCCTGATCCTCGAAGCGGATGTACGTCTCGTAGCCGATCCGCGCTTCGGCGTAGTGACGTTCATTCGCCGCCTCGAGGAAGGCGACGTGCTCTCGCTTCAGACACATCGGGCCGGGATGGTAGCAGAGCCTCGACGCGTTCCCACCCCGCCCTTCCGGCGCGCCGGTTCGGCACGCCAGACGCCCGAACCGGCTGGATTTTTGGACGGCGCGTGGTAAAGAGCCGCCGCTCTCGGACCCCTGCGGGAATCGAACCGGCCCCTTCGGCTGTTTCGGACCTCCCGGAGTGCTCCGGGCCAGAGCCTGGGCTTCACCGCACGCCCTGCGGCGTGTGACCAAGAACAGCAGGCCCGCCATGGGCGTGCGAGATCTCACGCCTGCGGGCGTGCGGAAAGAAGGAGACGGAACGATGGGCAAGTCGACCGGTTCGATCGCTGTCGCGCTGGTAGTTGGCGCGGCGATCGGCTTCGTGGGTGGACGCGTCAGCAAGGGCGGATCCACGAGCAAGGCTCCGGAGGCGGTCGCCAAGGTCGGCGACTCGGCGCCGACCCCGCCGCGGCCGGGCACGCCGCCTGGTCCCGGAACGCCGCCCGCGATCCAGTACTTCAAGGTCCCGATCGACGCGGGCCAGCCCTCCAAGGGCCCGGCCGACGCGAAGGTCACGATCGTCGAGTCGTCCGACTTCCAGTGCCCCTTCTGCTCGCGCGTCGGCCCGACGATGAAGCAGATCGAAGAGGCCTACGGCAAGGACGTCCGGGTCGTCTGGGCGAACAACCCGCTCTCGTTCCACAAGGACGCGATCCCAGCCGCCGTCGCCTCCTATGCGGCGCACGACCAGGGCAAGTTCTGGGAGTTCCACGACAAGTGCTTCGCGAACCAGAAGGAGCTCACGCGCGAGAACTTCGAGAAGTGGGCCGGTGAGCTCGGCCTCGACGCAGCCAAGTTCAAGTCGGCCCTCGACCAGGAGAAGAGCAAGGACCGCATCCTCAAGGAGCAGCAGCTGATGGTGTCGCTCGGCGCGCGTGGCACGCCGGCGTTCTTCATCAACGGCCGCTACTTCTCGGGCGCGCAGCCGTTCGACAAGTTCAAGGAGGTGATCGACGCGGAGATCAAGCGCGCGGACGCCGAGCTCGCGAAGGGCACCTCGCGCGCCGACCTCTACGGCAAGCTGATCGCGAACGGCCTGACGCAGGCGGCCCCCGCGGCCCCGGCGGCCCCCGCCGCGCCCGTCGGCCCGGTCTACGTCGACATCCCCGCGACGACGCCCGTCAAGGGCCCGGCCACGGCGAAGGTCACGATCGTCGAGTACTCGGACTTCCAGTGCCCCTTCTGCTCGCGCGTCGGCCCGACGATGAAGCAGATCGAGCAGACCTACGGCAATGATGTCCGCATCGCGTTCCGCCACCTCCCGCTGCCCTTCCACAACAACGCCGTCATCGCCGCGCAGGCCAGCATGGCGGCGCACGAGCAGGGCA
>CAYHCR010000447.1:0-4305 GCA_964354895.1 uncultured Myxococcales bacterium
CGCGGAGCGCCCGTTCCTGATCGTCTTCGGCGACGCGCCGATGCACGAGGAGGTGACGGCCGGCGAGCTCCAGCGGGTGCTCGGCGAAGGGCAGGGCGACCGGGCGATCGACGCCTTCCAGCGCCTCGGCCGGCGGTGGGACACGTGGTTCCTCCGGCGGCCCGGCGGGCGCGCGGGAGACCCGACGCATCGGCAGTGGGCCGCGGCGGTCGGCGAGCAGAAGATCCTCCACGTCGACGACGAGGGGCGGGCGGTCGACTACGCGATGGGGCTCATCGCGCGGCGCTGGGGCGCGATGGCGGACTTCGAGCAGAACCTCGCGGCGCGGCAGGACGCCTCGAAGGTGAAGGCCGTCACCGATCGAGTGAAGGAGGCGGTGGCGATGATCTGCCCGACCTGCGCGGCGCCGCTGCCGGTCGGCGCCGCCCGCTCGGTGAGCTGCGCCTTCTGTGGCGCGAGCCTCGCGCTCCGCTGACCCGCGCCGGCCGGCCCGTCGCACGCCACGACGGGCCGGTTGCGGCGCGCGGGCGGCGCCCCCAGATTCCCCACCGCGTCGCCTTGATCGGCCGGCTCGGCTTGTTAGGGTGCGCCGCCGCAACGCGCGCTTTTTGCGCGGAAGCCCCACTTCCGAGCGGGCCCCCGGAGCTCGCTCCGCGCCCTCCTCCGGTGTCGACGATGTCGAGCGGACCCTCCGACCTCCCCATCCAGAACGTGCCGTTCGTCGAGGAGCTCTACGCGGCGTGGCAGCGCGACGAGAGCGCCGTCGATCCTGCGTGGCGCTCGTACTTCGAGGGGATGGGGCGCACGGCCGGCTTCGCGACGGGCCCCGCGTTCCAACCGGCCAGCCTCTTCGGCGGTCGCGCCGTCGCCGCGGCCTCGCCCGCTGCGGTCGCGCGCGGGCTCTCCGACGACGATCTGCAGGACCGCGTCACGCGCCTCGTGCAGGCCTACCGCTTCCGCGGCCATCTCTTCGCGGATCTCGATCCGCTCGATCTCAAGAAGCCCACCGCGCCCGACATCTCGCTCGGCGAGTTCGGGCTCAAGGAGGCCGATCTCGCCCGGAGCTTCTCGGTCGGAGGCATGCGCGGCACGCTGCGCGAGCTGATCGCGCACTGCGAGGAGACCTACTGCCGCCACATCGGCGCGGAGTTCGCCCACCTCGAGGCGCACGAGCAGCGGATCTGGCTGCGGGACGCGATGGAGGGCACGCGCAACCGGCTGGCGCTGACGCGCGAAGATCAGCTCGAGCTGCTCACGAAGCTCACCGACGCGGAGGCGTTCGAGCGGTTCCTGGGCCTGAAGTTCCAGGGCGCCAAGCGCTTCTCGCTCGAGGGCGCCGAGTCGCTCATCGCGCTGCTCGACCGCGTGATCGGCCTCTCCGCGCAGCTCGGCGTCGAAGAGGCCGTGATCGGCATGGCCCACCGCGGCCGGCTCAACGCGCTCGTCAACGTGCTCGAGAAGCCGGCGCGAGACATCTTCGCGGAGTTCGAGGACAAGGACCCGAACCTCTACCTCGGCCACGGCGACGTGAAGTATCACCTCGGTCACAGCACCGACCGGCTCTTCGGCGGCCGGAAGGTCCATCTCACGATGGCCTTCAATCCGAGCCACCTCGAGTACGTCGACCCGGTCGTGATGGGTCGCGTGCGCGCCAAGCAGGATCGCAGCGGAGACGCCACCCGGCGCCGCGTGCTCTCGCTGCTCGTGCACGGGGACGCCGCGTTCGCGGGGCAGGGCCTCGTCGCCGAGTGCTTCAACATGGCCGGCCTCAAGGGCTACACGGTCGGCGGCACGATCCACGTCGTCGTCAACAACCAGGTCGGCTTCACGACCGACCCCGTCGACTCGCGCAGCACGCGCTACTGCACGGACATCGCGAAGATCCTCTCTGCGCCGATCCTGCACGTGAACGGCGAAGATCCCGAGGCCGTCGCGCAGGTCGCCAAGCTCGCCGTGGAATTCCGGCATCGCTTCCAGACCGACATCGTGATCGACCTGTATTGCTTCCGCAAACATGGCCACAACGAGACCGACGAGCCGCTCTTCACGCAGCCGCTCATGTACAAGGCGATCGCCGCGCGGCCGAGCGTGCGTGAGCAGTACGTGAAGAGCCTCACGGCGACCGGCCGGACCACGCAGGCGGAGGCCGACGGCATCCAGGCGGCGCGGCGGGAGAAGCTCGAGGCGGAGCTCGCGCAGACCCGGGCCGGGCTCACGCGGCGCAAGCCCTCCGCGATGGCGGGCCTCTGGGCCCGGTACGCGGGCGGCGCCGAGGCGGACGTCAGGGACGTCGACACCGGCGTGCCGCTGCCGGAGCTGCAGGCGCTCGGTCGCGCGCTCGCGTCGACGCCGCCGGGGTTCACGACGAACCCGAAGCTCGCGCGGAACCTGCTCTTCGCGCGCGAGGAGATGGTCGACGGCAAGCGGCCGCTCGACTGGGGCATGGCCGAGTGCCTCGCCTATGCGGCGCTGGTGAGTAAAGGTGTGCCGATCCGCCTGACCGGCCAGGACGTCGAGCGCGGCACCTTCAGCCATCGCCATGCGGCGCTGATCGACTTCGAGGGCCGGGGAAAATTCAACGCGATCGCGGCGCTCGCGCGGGGCGAGGGGCGCTTCGAGCTGCATAATTCCCCGCTCTCGGAGGTCTCCGTCCTCGGCTACGAGTACGGCTACTCGCTCGACACGCCCGAGGGCCTCACGATCTGGGAGGCGCAGTTCGGCGACTTCGTGAACTCGGCGCAGGTGATCTCGGACCAGTTCATCGTCTCCGGCGATGACAAGTGGCACCGGCTCTCGGGGCTCGTGCTGCTGCTGCCGCACGGCTACGAGGGCGGCGGTCCGGAGCACAGCTCCGCGCGCCTCGAGCGCTGGCTCGCCTCGTGCGCGGCGGACAACCTCCAGGTCGTCAACGCCACCACGCCCGCGCAGATCTTCCACCTGCTGCGCCGGCAGGTCTTGCGGCCCTGGCGCAAGCCGCTCGTCGTGATGTCTCCCAAGAGCCTGCTGCGGCATCCGGACGCGACGAGCGCGCTCGAGGAGCTCTCGGTCGGCACGTTCCGCCGGGTGCTCCCCGACGTGGAGCTCACGGCAGGCCGGCTCGACGGGCCGGGCGTGACGCGGGTGCTGTTCTGCAGCGGAAAGATCTACTACGAGCTCGCGAAGGCCCGGGCGACGCTCGGACGCAAGGACGTCGCGATCGCGCGGGTCGAGCAGCTCGCGCCGACGCCGTTCGCGGAGATCGACGCCGTCTTGCGGAGCTTCCCGAACGCGAAGGAGGTCGTCTGGGTCCAGGAGGAGCCGCTCAACCAGGGCGCCTTCGGGCACCTGCGCACGGAGCTCGAGCGGCACCGCACGCTCCGCCTCCCGCTGCGGGTCGTGGCGCGTGCGCCTGCGGCGAGCCCCGCGACGGGCTCGCACAAGAGCCACGAGGTCGAGCAGCGGCGGCTGCACGAAGCGGCCTTCGCGCCGGAGCTCCCGGACCTCTGACGAGAGATCGTCGATCGCAGGACGGCCGCCACGCGCGGTCGCTGGAACGAACCGGCCGCTAGACGCGGCCCTGGGGCGACCCGAGGCGGGCGCCCGGAGAGAACCGACATGGCGGTCTCCATCACCGTCCCCTCCCTCGGCGAGTCGATCACCGAGGCGGCGATCGAGAAGTGGCTGAAGAACCCCGGCGAGCGCGTCGAGAAGGACGAGCCGCTCGTTTCGATCGAGAGCGACAAGGCGACCGTCGAGGTCCCGAGCCCCGTGGCCGGCGTGCTGACGAAGCAGCTCCGTGCGAAGGGCGATCGCGTGAAGATCGGCGAGCCGATCGCGGAGGTCGACGAGTCCGCGGCCGCCCCGGTCCTGGCCCCGGTGGCGGCGGTCGCCGCGGCCGCGCCAGCAGGGCCCGCGGCGCGTCGACTCGCGGCCGAGAGCGGTGTCGCGCTCGACACGGTCGCGGGCAGCGGCCCGAGCGGTCGGATCCTCAAGGAGGACGTCGCGCGCACGGTGGCTGCGCCGGCGGCCCCGCCGAAGGCCGCGCCGCTCCCGGCGCCGGTGCGTGCGCCGAGCGGGGCCCGCGAAGAGCAGATCGTCCCGATGTCTCCGATGCGCAAGACGATCGCCGCGCGGCTCGTGCTCTCCAAGCAGACCACCGCGCAGCTGACGACCTTCAACGAGGTCGATCTCTCCCGCGTGATGGAGCTGCGCGCGAAGTACCAGCCGAAGTTCACGGAGAAGTACGGGATCAAGCTCGGGATGATGAGCTTCTTCCTCAAGGGCGCGATCGAGGCGCTCAAGCTCTATCCCCAGGTGAACGCGGAG
>CAYHCR010000448.1:0-4303 GCA_964354895.1 uncultured Myxococcales bacterium
GAAGCCGAGCTGCTGCTTGAGGTCGCGGAAGCAGACCTCGATCGCCCAACGCCCGGCGTAGGTCTCGAGGATCGTCGGGATGTCGACGGTGGGGTCGGTGCAGAAGAAGACGCGCAGGGGGATTGCGCCAGCGTCGACGCGTACGACGACGACTCGGAGCAGGCGGGCGCCGCAGGCTCGGTACCACTGCGCATCGACGGTCTTGTAGTGGACCGTTCGGCGCACGCCGTAGAGGGTCGCCTCGCAGGTCTGCCACGGGACGCGAGCGTCCTTGGCAAGGTGTGCCGGCTTCTGGAGCGTGGGCCCACGAAGCGCGGGGCGGCCTCGTCGACCGGTCCGAGGCGGTGTGACGGCGGTGAGCACGGCGTCCGCGCGCATCGAGCCGAAGAGCACGGCGTTCTTCGGGAGAGGCCGGACGACGGTGTGGTTGCAGTAGGCGCTGTCGGCCGCGACCTCGACGCGGCGCGAACCAACCCACGAGGCGAAGATCGCGAGCAGGTCGCGCGCGAGCTCGGTCTTCTTGCGGTACGACCTGCGTGACTTTACGCAGGACTGCTTGGTGCGGTAGAGCCGAAACAGCAGGGGAAGAGCGAAGGTACGCGACGAAAACGGCATCGGTAGAAGGATCGCCAGCACGACCCAGCAGTGACCGAAGGCGAGGATCGTGTAGCCGCGCGTGGAGCGAACGGCATCGACGTGGCTGCCGATGCCGAAGACGTGAGGTCCCTTCTTGCTCGCAAGGGTGTCGTCGATGGCGACTCGGACCGGAGCCTGCGCAGCGAGGCGACGCTCGATGCGGGCGAAGAGGAGGCGCGCGACCTCGTCGGGGTCCCAGGTACCGCGCGAGAAGAATCGATGGAACGCCTCGACGTGACGTCGGCCAGCTACGCCGGTCACGAGGATCGACTGGGTGACGGCGTGGGGACCAGCCGTGAGCGTCCAACCAGCGAAGAGCACGCGGAGGTTGTCGAAACCCGGCCGCGTGAAGGCGGGGCGCAGGACTTCCAGCGCCTCCAGGAGTGTGGCAAGAGCCTCGCGGAGCATCGGCGTCCTCCTCTCTGAGGAGGTACGCGAAGGAGGCGCGCGTGGCCAGACTGGGCACGAAGAAGCGGCCGGCCGTTCTGCGCGTTCAGACCGAGCAGCGCCTCGCGGAGATCATCGACCTGTGCGGCAAGCACGAGATCGAGTTCCTCATCGGTCTGGAGCCCGACAAGCCGGAGGACCTCTCCGACCTCGAGCGCGCGCTCCACCCCCCAGCACCCGTCGTCGCCGCGACGAAGGTCGGGCGCAACGATCCCTGCCCGTGCGGGAGCGGCAAGAAGTTCAAGAAGTGCTGCGAGGTCGCGGCGTCGCCGGGGCAGTAGAAAGGGCGAAACCCGAGCCAGACGTCGTTGTGATCGAGCGAGGGCTGCGTGGGCCCGACGACGTCGACGCCGTACGAGCCATGGTTCGTGATCAGGTTGTTGCGCAGGAGGAAGGTCGGCGCGTTCGAGACGGCGGAGACGAGCACGCCGGTGCCGGTCGAGCTGCCGGCGAGCGGATCGAGCTCGTTGGTGTCGATCGTGTTGTTGACGATCGAGAAGCCGTTCGCGCCGGTCTGGTCGAGCCGCAGGCCGGCGAGGCGGTTGCCGGCGAGCACCGAGGAGCGCAGCACCAGCGCGCTCCCCGCGGGCGCGTCGACGCCGTACTGTCCGTTGCGAAACAGGGTGGAGCGGTCGATCGTCGCGGAGACGCGCGCGCTCAGCAGCACACCTGACGCGCCGCCGTCCCGGAACGTGCAGGAGAGCAGGCTCGCGACGAGCCCCGTCGCGCCGGCATCCTGCAGCTCGACGCCGGGGCCGGTCGCGGCCTCGACCGTCACGCGATCGAGCACGACCGCGGTGGAGGACTGCCAGAGCACGCCGGTCCCCACGGTCCCGATGCGCAGATCCGAGAGCGTCGTCACGCTCGCCGCGCGGCTCCAGAGGCCGTACTGCGCGTTCCGGAGCTCGGCGTTGGTGATCGACGAGGCGCGGGCCGCGGGCTCCAGCGTGACGCCATACCAGGCGTCGCTCGCCGCAGAGCTTCCCCGGAAGATCACCGGGCTCGCGGCCGTGCCGTTCGCCTGCAGAGACCCCTGCACGATCAGCTCGACCTTCGTCGCGCTCGTGCCGGAGCCGAGGCCGTCGGCGTTCGCGGCCTCCACGATGACGCCCGGCTCGATCGTGAGCGTCGCCTGCGGCCGGACGGTGACGTCGCCGAGCAGGCGGTAGGGCGAGCCCGCGAGATCCCAGCGAGTGTCGACGTTGAGGTTGCCCTGCACGTCGGTGGCCCGGGCGGTGAGCGGCGCGGCGAGCAGCAGCGCGGTACACAGAATTCGGCGCATGGGAGGTCCCCTCTCGTCGGCATGGAGCGCCGACCGGAGCGGGAAGAGAGCACGCGTCCGGGAGCGCGAAAAGGGGGCCCGCTTTCCCGCAGGCGACGGCCGCGCTATGGCAGGGGCGTGCGCAAGGCCGACCTCTTCGACTTCCGGCGCGTCTTCGTGCTGCTCATGCTCACGGTGGCGGTGCCGTCGCTCGCGCTCTCGACCTTCGGGATCCTCGCGATCCGCTACGAGCGCGCCGCGGTCGAGGATCGCGTGGCGTCGAGCTACGGGCCGAAGCTCGATCGGCTCGCCGCCCAGCTCGCAGCCCAGCTCGTCGCGCGCGGCGCCGCGTACGATCCGGCCCGCGATCCCGCGCTCGCCGCGGAGGTCGAGGCGCTCTCGCGCGCGATGTATCCGGAGGAGCACGCGCACTTCGAGCTTCGGGTGCCGCCCAAGGCGATCCTGCCGACCGCCGACGCGACGGCCGAAGAGGCGCTGCGCCAGATGATGCGGAGCCTGCAGGAGGCGCGCTCGCCGGAGCCGACGGACGGCTTCGGTCCTGCGGTGGCGGAGCGGCCGCTCGGCGGCGCGCTGACGGGCCACCTGCTCGTCGTGCGCCTCCCGGAGAGCGACTCGCCGGCGGCGGTCGCGCTCGCGAACCGCGTGATCTACGTGGTGCTGCCCGGGCTCTTCTACGCGGCGATCATCGTGGGCGTCGTGATGACGTCTCGCGCGGTCTACAAGGAGGCGCGGCTCTCGCGCCTCAAGACCGACTTCGTCAGCAACGTCAGCCACGAGCTGCGCACGCCGCTGACCGCGGTGCGGCTGCTCGTCGAGACCCTGCGGCTCGAGCGCTTCGTGGACGCCACCGAACAGGCAGAGCTGCTCAGTCACCTCGACCAGGAGACGGCGCGGCTCGCGACGCTGGTCGATCGCCTGCTCGACTGGGCCCGCATCGAGAGCGGCCGCAAGGTCTACCGGCGCGTCGACACCCAGGCCGCCGAGCTCGTGAAGGAGGCCGTCGCGGTCTTCGAGCGGCAGCGGATCGGCGCGCCGGGGGTCATCTCGACGGAGACGGCGCCGGGCTTGCCCGCGATCGCCGTCGACCGCGACGCGATCGGCCTCGTGCTGCTGAACCTGCTGGTGAACGCGCACAAATACACGGGCGCGCAGAAGCAGATCACGCTGCGCACCTACGGCAGCGGCAAACGTGTCGCGCTCGAGGTCGAGGACAACGGCCCCGGCGTGCCGAAGTCGGAGCGCAAGCGGGTCTTCGAGCAGTTCTACCGGATCGACGATCTGCTCAGCCGACGCACCGAAGGCACGGGGCTCGGCCTCGCGATCTGCAAGCGCATCGTCGAGGACCACGGCGGCCGCATCGAGGTCGGCGGTGAGCCCGGCACCGGGGCCCGCTTCACGGTCCTGCTGCCAGTGACGGAGGGAGCATGACCGAGACGCCACGACCGCAGCGGATCCTCGTCGTCGAGGACGACGCGGGGATCCTCTTCGGGCTCAAGCACAACCTCCGCTACGAGGGCTTCGAGGTCTTCACGGCGACCGACGGCGAGGAAGGTCTGCGGCTCGCGCTCGAGAAGCGGCCCGATCTCGTCGTGCTCGACGTGATGCTGCCGGGGCGCAACGGCTTCGAGGTCCTCAAGGAGCTTCGGACACGTTCGCAGGTCGCGGTCCTGATGCTCTCCGCGAAGGGCGCGGAGTCCGACAAGGTGCTCGGCCTCGATCTGGGCGCGGACGACTACGTCAGCAAGCCCTTCGGGCTGCCGGAGCTGCTCGCGCGGATCAAGGCGGTGCTCCGGCGGCGCGCCGGGCTCGCCGCGAGCGACTTCCACTTCGGCTCGGTGACGGTGCACCTGCAGGCCCAGGCCGTGGAGCGCGACGGCAAGCCGGTCGAGCTGACGCCGCAGGAGTACCGCCTGCTGCGCTACTTCCTGGATCGAGAGG
>CAYHCR010000449.1:0-4301 GCA_964354895.1 uncultured Myxococcales bacterium
CAGCCCTCCGCGAAGAAGTCGGCATAGGCGCAATTCCACCAGACGTTCATCGCGATGAAGCCGCGCAGCTTTCCACCGGCGGGCAGGCCGAACCTTCGCCGGAAGTCGAAGACGCCGTTCCCGAGGCCCGCGATGTCGTTGAAGATCGGCGCATAGAAGGCGCCGCCGAAGTCGCTCGTCGCGAAGCGGGTGAAGAGGATCGGGGTCTCCCAGTTGTCTCCGACCTCCTGCAGCAGGTTGCGGATGAGGATCGATCCGTCGAAGGAGTAGTCGTAGAAGTCGACGCCCTGCTGCGTGCCCGCGTAGTTCACCGGGCAGGTCGCGCAGGAGCGGACGTGGAAGACCACGACGTCGTCGATCAGCTCGATATCGCCAGGCGCCCCGATCCGGCGCTCGAAGGGATCGAGGCCGGCATCGATCGCGCGCTGGGCCGCGTCGCGCACCTCCTCGGGCGTGTGGCGCCGCTTGGGCGCGACGAGCGAGGAGAGGTCTTCGGCGCGCGCGGAGGGCGGCACGGCGAGGGCGAGGGCGAGCAGGACGACGGCGCGAGCGACGCGCATGCGGACGGCCTCCAGAGCCGGTCGGTACCGCCCCGGCGGTGGCCGAGGGGAGCGGGATGCTAGGGGGGAGGGCGAGAGCGACGCAATGGCCCGGCCATGCTGCACGGGCGGTGTCGGCGCCGCCTCGAGGGCGGCGCCGTGCGTCACGCAGGAGCCGGCGCGACCGGCAGAGCAGCGAGGGGCGCCGGCCCCGGGGTCAAGCTGGCTTGAACGGCCGGAAATACGTGGCGATCGCGGTCTCCCCGATCTTCCACCCCGCCTCTTCGGTCTGCACGTCGAGGAAGACGCCGCCGCAGCCTTCGCAGCTCTCGTAGAACATCTCGGCGTTCTCGCCGCGACCCTCCACGACCGTCAGGTCGACCCGGCAGTCGGGGCAGGTGCCCGCGGTCTCGTCGAGGTTTGCCTTGCCGCCGAAGCGCGCGAGCACGGGCAGGTTGTTGTGGACGAGCAGGCGCGACAGCTCTGCGCCATCCGTCCAAAGGCCTCCGCATTCATCACAGCGCTGCATCACGTGGTCGTCGTTCTCGAGCGCGACCATCTCCACGTTGCAGCGAGGGCAGTCCATGAACCTGAGTCTCCGAAGCCGCAATGCGCGGCGGGGGCTTGGGGTGGGTGGATCACATGAAACTGTAGCAAGTTCGGGCCCCGGTCATCAACCCAAAGCTGCACCGGTCGCCGGGAGCCGGCCGAGCACGTACCGATCGTGGCGGGCGTAGTCCCGACGGACCTCGACCTTGCTGAGCCCCGCTGCCTCGAAGAGCGCGCGCACCGCGGGGCCCTGCTCTTCGCCGATTTCGCAGGCAAAGAGGCCGCCTTCGACGAGCCGGGCGGGGGCCGCCGCGACGAGTCGCCGCAGCACGTCGAGGCCGTCCTGGCCCCCATCGAGCGCGAGGACGGGCTCGCGCTTCACCTCGCGCTGCAGCCCCGGGAGCTCCCCCTGCGGGACGTAGGGCGGGTTGCTGACGATGACGTCGAAGCGACGATCGCCGACCGGCGCGAAGAGATCGCCCTGCAGCCACTCGACGTTCGCGACGCCGAGCGCCGCGGCGTTCGCGCGCGCCACCGCGAGCGCGCCCTCGTCGAGCTCCACGAGCGTCACGCGCGCGAGGGGCCGCTCCGCCGCGAGCGTGAGCCCGACGCAGCCGGAGCCGGCGCAGACGTCGAGCAGCTCTGCGGGCTGGTCGCCGGCGAACGCCGCCAGCGCGATCACCACCAGCTCTTCGGTCTCCGGTCGGGGCACCAGCACGCGCGCGTCGACCTGGAAGCTCCGCCCGTAGAACTCGCGGCGACCCAGCACGTACGCGAGCGGCTCGCCCGCCGCGCGGCGCGCGATCTTCGCGCGGAAGAGCGCGAGCTCCTCCCTGGAGAGCGGCTTGTCGAAGTCGATGACGAGCCGGACCCGGTTCACCCCGAGCGTCTCGGCCAGCATCAACTCCGCGTCGGTGCGCGGCGCGTCGGCGCCTTTGCCCTGCAGGTACTCGGTCGTCCAGAGCACTGCGCGGCGCACGGTCCAGCGCTCCTCCGTCACCGGGAGCGCTCCGTCTCGCGCTTGAGCCGCTCCGCCATGTCGTGGTTGCGGCAGGCGACGATGACGTCCTCGACGTCCCCGTCCATCACCGCCGGCAGGTTGTGCACCGTCATCCCGATCCGGTGATCCGTCAGGCGATCCTGCGGAAAATTATAGGTGCGGATCTTCTCGCTGCGATCGCCGGAGCCGACCATGCCGAGCCTCGTGGCGTCGCGCGCGCTGCGCTGCTTCTCGAGCTCGAGCTCATAGAGTCGGCTGCGGAGGATCTTCAGCGCCTTGCCGTAGTTCTTGAGCTGGCTCTTCTCGTCCTGGCAGTGCACGACGATGTTCGTCGCGTAGTGCGTCAGCCGCACGGCGCTGTCGGTGGTGTTGACGCTCTGACCGCCGGGACCACCTGCGCGCATCACGTCCTTGCGGTAGTCCTTGTCCTCGAGCCGGACGTCGATCTCGTCGGCCTCGGGCAGCACGGCCACCGTCGCGGTCGAGGTGTGGATGCGCCCCTGCGCCTCGGTCGCCGGGACGCGCTGCACGCGGTGCACGCCCGCCTCGTGCTTGAGCCACGAATAGGCCTGGTCGCCCTCCACGAGCAGCTGTGCTTCCTTGAGCCCGCCGCCGCCCGAGTCGCTTCGATTGAGCAGCTCGACGCGCCAGGCCTTCCGCTCCGCGTAGCGCAGGTAGAGGCGGAGCAGCTCTGCGGCGAAGAGGCCCGCCTCGTCGCCGCCGACGCCCTGGCGGATCTCGAGGATGACGTTCTTCTCGTCGAGCGGATCCTTCGGAAGGAGCAGCAGCTTGAGCTCGGCCTCGAGCGTCGCCTGCCGCTCGCGCAGCGCCGGCAGCTCCTCCTTCGCCATCGTCCGGAGCTCCTCGTCCTTCTCGGCGAGCAGCTCCTCGTTGCCGTGGACCTGCTCCTCGACGTCGCGCAGCCGTCGGAACGTGTCGACGATCTTCTCGAGCTGGGCGCGCTCACGCGCGAGGGTGCGGACCTTGGTCGAGTCGGAGAGGACGGCGGGGTCGGTGAGCTCGACGTTCAGCCGCTCGAAGCGGCGCTCGAGCTCGAGCAGCTTGTCGCGCATGGGGCGCGGACCGTAGCCCAAGCCGGCTTCGGAAATCGACCCCCGTCTCCGCCGAGGTCAGCCCGCCGCGGTCAGGAACGTCCGCTTCACCGTGCGCTCGCCGGTGCCGGGGAAGAACGCCGTGACGCGGTCGTCGTCGACGATGAGCACCTCGCCCTCGCCGAAGGCCGGATGCAGGACGCGGGCGCCGCGGGAGAGGCCGCCGGCGTTGCGTGAGCCGACGCGCGAGCGCGGGAGCGGGGAGGGCTTGCGCAGCGCGGGCGGCGCGGGGACGTCGGAGAGCCCCTTCGCGCGCCGGGTGCAGACGTCGCAGCGGCCGCAGGGTTCGCCGCCGCTGCCCTCGCCGAACCACGCCAGCAGCATCCGAACGCGGCAGAGCTGACTGGTGGAGTAGCGCAGCATCGCGTCCAGCCGGAGCCGATCTTCGGCGCGCCGCGCCTCGCAGCGGTGCACGAGCGCCTCGATCAGGTGCGGGGCGACGGGGCCGTCGGCGAGCACGATCGTGCCGTCCGGCCGCTCGATCGCGAGGCCGTCCTCGACGAACAGCGAGCAGGCGACGCGCGCGAGCTTGGGCGGCAGCCCGGCCGCCTCGCCGAGCGCCGCGGCGTCCGAGCCCTGCGTCTGCGCCACGAGGGCGGACGCGAGCCGATCGAGATCCTCGGTGCGCACCTGCCGGCCGCCCAGGAAATAGGCCTGCACCCGCCGGTCTTCGGGGCGAAAAAGGAGGGTACATCGCGCCGGCAGTCCATCGCGCCCCGCGCGCCCCGCCTCCTGGTAGTAGGCCTCCGGCGAGCCGGGCATCTGGGCGTGGATCACGTGCCGGATGTCCGGCTTGTCGATGCCGAGGCCGAACGCGTTCGTCGCCACGATGATCGGCACGTCGCCGCGGGTGAGGAACCCGCGCTGCGACGCTTCACGCTCCCGACTCCGCATCTGGCCGTGGTACTTCGCGACCTGCAAGCCTTCCGCGAGGAGCCGCTCGTGCAGCGCCTCCACCTCCTGCACGGTCGCGCAGTAGATGACGGTGGCGCCGCGCTCCGCGCGGAGCAGCTCGACGAGCCGCCGGCGTCGTCCCTCTTCGGTGCTCGACTTGTGGACCGCGAGGCGGAGGTTCGGGCGATCGAAGCCCGTGTTGACGAT
>CAYHCR010000450.1:0-4300 GCA_964354895.1 uncultured Myxococcales bacterium
GTGGCGCCGGTCACGCTGCGCCCGACGAGCGGCACCGCGCCCTTGATCGCAGCGAGGTGCAGCGGCACGTTCGCGACCTCGCGCAGCTCGTCCTCGTGACCGAGGTACCGCGTGCGCGCGAACGAGTACGAGGCGCCCGCGCTCCAGCCCTGCCGCCAATCGCGGCGCAGCTCGAGCTCGCCGCCGGTCGTCAGCACCGCCGCGTCGGAGTTCACGTAGTGCAGCAGATCGTCCGGCGTGCCGGTGCCCTCCTGCACGATGAGCTGGTCGATGTAATTGCCGTAGATCGCGCCGATCGCGCTCCACGAGCCGGCGAAGCGGTGCGTCACCTCGAGCTCGCTCGTCCAGCTCGTCTCCGGGTCGAGCTCCGGGCTCGCCACCTGCGTCGCGCCGCCGTCGGCGTAGTACAGCTCGTAGATGCTCGGCGCCCGAAACGCTTTGCCGCCGAGCAGCTTCACGGTGCCGCCCTCCCACGGATCCGCCACGACCGCGAGGCGCGGGTTGAGCGAGACGCCGAAGGTCGAGTAGGCGTCGAGGCGCGCGCCCGCCTGGAGCTTGAGCGCCTCGAACAGCGCCCAGTCGACGAGCAGGGAGCCCGCGCCGATCTCGAACGTGCGGTCCTCGTCCAGATAGGTGCCCGACGGATCTTCGCCGCGCTGGTGGACCTCGACGTGGAGCTGGAGCTCGCCGCCCACCGTGAGCCGGAGCGCGTCGGTCAGCGCCCACGCGATCCGCTCCTCGTGGCCGAACCAGGTGCCGCGAAACTGCTCACGCAAGGTGCCTCCGTCCACGGTCTCGTACGGCAGCACGTCGTCGAAGCCGTAGCGGTTCGCGTGCACGCGCGAGAGCAACGTCACGGAGTCCGACAGGCGCGGCTCGTGGCGCAGCTCGGCGAAGAGGCGCCGATCCGTGAAGACGGTCGGCTCGCCGACGATCGTCTGGTGCGGCGCCGTCGCGATCTCCTTCTCGCGCTGGTTCACGCCCCACTGCAGGTTGAAGTCGCCGCTCCAGAGGCGCCCCGTCGTCGTCGCGGCCTCGAAGCCGTCGAGCCCCTCGACCCGTCCCGACCCGGGCTCGCCCGGCGTCGCGAGCGCGGGAAAGTCGAAGTCGAGGCCGAAGCCCTTCGCGACGCCCGCCATCACCCAGCCGCCGGTCTCCTCCGAGAGCGCAAAGCTGCCCGAGACGCGCGCGCGCGCGGTGCCCTCTTCGGTGGACGAGATCCCGGCCTCGACCCCCGTCGGCGTGCCCCGGCCGCGAGGCACGAGGTTCACGACGCCCGACATCGCGCCCGTGCCGTAGAGCACCGAACCGGCGCCACGCACGATCTCGATCCGCTCGATGTCCTCCAGATCGGTCCGCTGGTCGTACCCGAGGTACGAGGAGCCGATCCAGTCGTCGTTGACCGGCATGCCGTCGACGAGCACCAGCAGCCGGCTGCCGTAGTCGCCGAGGCTGGAGAAGCCGCGGACGCCTGCGGTCGCGTAGGTGCGATCGTCGGAGACCGAGATCCCGCGCACGCCGCGCAGCGCCTCGGCGAGCGTCGGGTAGGCGAAGGCGCGCAGCTCGCGCGCGGGGAGGATCGTGACCGAGGCGGGCGCCTCTTCGATCGACTCCGTGACGCGCGACGCGGCGCTGACCTCCTCGAGCACGTGGAGCTGGAGCTCGAGCCGCTCCTGCAGATCGGTGCGCACCGTGATCGCGCGCTCGAGCGGCCGGAAGCCCGCCTTCGTCACGCGCACCGTGCGGGCGCCGACCGGCACGGTCAGCACCGCAGGCGCGAAGCCCATGGGCCTGCCGTCGACCTCGATGAGCGCCTCGGGCTCGTCGACGTTGACGACGATCCGGCCCGTCAGCGGCACGAAGGTCGGGCGCACCTTCGCGAGCGTGCGCGCGGACACCTCGACCGGCAATGCTTCTCCGCGGTGTCCCTCGGCGCGGACGTGCAGCACGTGGCGGCCGGGCGGGAGCGGCACGGTGCGCGGCAGCGGCCCGAGCGCCGGCCCCGTCGGATCGTCGATCGTCACCGTCGCGCCCGGCGGCCCGCCCGCGATCTCCACGGTCCCCAGGATCGGCTCGAGCTCGAGCGTGACGTTCGTCTCGGCGCCGAGCTTCAGGGGAAGCTCTGCAGAGGCCGCGGGCTCGTGGCCCTCCTTCTCGACGAGCACGCGCACGGTCCGCGCCTCGAAGGCGAGCACGCGGGGCGTCGAGCCGCGCGGCCCGAGATCGCGGCGATCGACGTAGACCGTCGCGCCCGGCGGATCGGTCACGACGCGCAGCACGGCCACGAACGGGGCGAGGCGATCGAGCGCCTCCTGCACGCGCGCCTTCGCGGCCGGATCCGTCTCCGCCTCGAGCGCCGTCGAGTACCAGCGGTGCGCGTCGGCGTAGCGCTTGAGCTTCTCGAAGGTGCGCGCGACGTTGAAGACGACGTTGCGGTTCGGCACGAGCCGGTTGCTCGTCAGGAAGTGCTGCAGCGCGGGCTCGTAGTCCCCGGCCTGCCAGCGCAGCGCGCCGAGGCGGAAGTGCAGATCGGCCTCGTCGGCCAGATCGTCGGCGACGGCGGGAACCGCGCCCAGCGACAGCAGCGCAGCAGCGGCGATCCCACGCAGGACGAGGAAGGCCCGCTCGAACCGGACACGCATCGCGGATCCCTCTCTCACCGCTCGAGGCGGATGTCGTCACCAGCGCCGGGCCCGGGCTTGCCGACGCCCGGCCGCTTGCCGACCTTCGGCTTCACCGGTGGGGCCGTCGGAGGCGGCGGCGCCTCCGCCGTGAGCGGCGCGACGATCCGGACGGAGGTCGCGCTCGGCCCCTGCACGATGGAGTACGGCGCGTGGCCCGCGAGCTTGAGCGTGAAGCTGCGCGACGCGGCCTGCACGGAGGCCGCGTCGATCGAGAGCTGCAGGGGCGTCGTGCCCAGGCGCGTCTCGCCCTCGAAGACCTCGGCGCCGGCGGGCAGCGACTCGACGATCAGCACGAAGGGCGCGGGCGGCGGCGGCGCGGCCACGGCGGCGTCGGGGAGCGCGACCGGCGGCAGCGGCGCAGGTGACGGGCCGGGGCGTGACCAGAGCAGGAGCCCGACGACGGCGGCCAGCACCGCGCCGACGACGCCTGCGATCAGCCCGATCCGCGCGCTGCGCTTCGACTCGGGGGGCGACTCGGCCTCCGGCGGGGGCCGCGTCGAGCCGGTGATCGCCGAGACGACCTCGGACTTCGGCACCGCGATGGTCGGACCGGGCGACGGCTTCGGCGCGGCGGCGGCGATCGATCGCGAGAGCGCGCCGGGCCGGGCGCCGCTGTGGCTGCCGGAGTCCTCCTCCGAGATCCAGTCGAGCGCGCGCGTCGCCTCCTTGAGCTCCTTGAGGAAGGCGTCGCTGCTCGCGGGCCGATCGTCGGGCTTCTTCTCCAGACATCGCCGCACGAGCCGCTCGATCGAAGCCGGCACCTCGATCCCCGGCACGCGCTCGGCCATCGGCGGCACGGGATCGTGCACCGTCTTCATCAGGATCTGGACGGAGGTCGTCGCCTCGAACGGCACCTTGCCGGTGAGCAGCTGGAAGAAGATCACGCCGAGCGCGTACAGGTCTGCGCGGGCGTCGACCGTCTCCATGAGGATCTGCTCGGGCGCCATGTAGCGCGGCGAGCCGAGCAGCGAGTTGTCCTGCGTGAGGTCTTCTCTGCCGTCCCGCTCGAGCACCTTCACGAGCCCGAAGTCGAGGATCTTCACCAGCTCGCCGCCGTCCTCGTCGCGCAGCAGCATCAGGTTGCCGGGCTTCAGATCGCGGTGGACGATCCCGGCCTTGTGCGCCTCGCGCAGGCCGCGGGCGATGTCGCGGATGACGCGCACGGCGTGCTGCGGGGCGAAGGCGCCGTCGTCCTTGAGCCGCTGCGAGAGCGTGTCGCCCGGCAGGTACTCCATCGCCATGAAGCAGCTCTCGTCGTCGCTCCCCTCGATGCGCCCGTAGTCGAAGACCGTCACGATGTTGGGGTGCTGCAGCTTCGAGAGGATCGACGCCTCGAGGAAGAACCGCTTCTGGAAGGCGGGGTCGGTGGCGGAGTCGATGTAGGCCGCGTGCAGGACCTTCACCGCCACGGGCCGGCCGAGCGGGAGCTGCTCGCCGCGGTAGATGCGCCCCATCCCGCCCTCGGCGATCGCCGCGAGGATGCGGAACTTCCCGTTGACGACGCTCCCGATCATCGGGTCGTCGGCAGACGTTCCGGCCGGCGCGGGGTTGACAGCGTCCGTCATGGGCTCCTGCGAGCTGTGAGGTCGGGAGAGCCCACGCCTTCGGTCCTCGCT
>CAYHCR010000451.1:0-4292 GCA_964354895.1 uncultured Myxococcales bacterium
TCGTTCTTCAGCGGCAGCCACGGCAGGATCTTCCCCACGCTCTTCGCGAGGAAGAGTTTGAGCGCGGGCGGCACGATCGCGAGGCGCAGGTACGGAGACGAGAAGATCGCGCCGGCGATCCCCTCGGGCCGCTGCAGCGCGATCGCCCCCAGAATCAGGCCGCCGAACGAGTGACCGAGCAGGAAGAGGCGCTTGCCCGCGGCCTCGGGCCGGACGCGCCCGAGCCAGAGGTTCACGTCGTCGAGGTATTCGGAGAAGTGATCGCAGTGGCCGCGACGACCGTCGGCCTGACCGTGACCTCGATAGTCGAGCGCGTGGACCGCGTAGCCGGCGGCGACGAGCGCGTCGAAGAGGAATCGGTACCGGCCGGAGTGATCGCCGTAGCCGTGCAACACGCCGACGTGGGCCTTGGGCGACGGCGGTGTGAAGGACTGCCAGTAGAGGCGGAGGTTGTCCGTCGCCGGGAAGAAGCCTTCCTTGTGGAGCACGTTCTGGGTCACGGTTCGGGGACCGTAGCGATCGCGCCCGACGAAATCAACGCGCCCGGCGCGCTTCGATCCGCTTGCGCAGCCGCTCGTTCGGATCGAGCTCGAGCGCCCGCAGCGCGCGATCGAAGGCCGCCGCCGCCTCCGTCGGGCGTCCGAGCCTGCGCAGCGCCTCGCCGAGGTGCTCGAGGACCTCGGCGTCATCAGGCAGTTTTGCGGCGGCCCGCACGAGCAGCGCGTGGCCGCCCGTCGGGTCGCCCTGCTTCACGAGGATCCAGCCGAGCGAGTCCAGGAACGCCGCCTCGTCGGGCCGGAGCTCCAGCGCGCGCTCCACCAGGCGCCGCGCCTCCGGCAGCGAGCGATCGTGCTCCGCGAGCACGTAGCCGACGAAATTCAGCGCCGAGGGATCCTCGGGATCGACGGCGAGCATGCGCCGCGCCAGCTCGATCGCGCGGTCGACCTCGCCCTGCTGCTCGAGCACGGTCGCCAGTCCGAACACCAGCCGCGGGTCGAGCGGCGCGATCGCCAGCGCGCGCTCGTACAGCCCGATCGCGTCGGCCGGACGGCCCGCGTCCGTGAGCGCCCGCGCCAGCGCCGTCGCGACCTCCGGCCTCGTCTTCTCCAGCTTCGCCGCCTCGATCAGCGCGACGCCCTCGGCGCTCCTGCGCGCGCGCCGGAAGACGTCGGGCACGAAGCCCGCGACGTCCTCGACCGCCTCTCGCCGCCCTTCGCCCGCTGCGAACGCGGCCTGCAGGCGTCGGACCGCCTCGTCGTGGCGACCTCCCTTCGAGAGCGTGAAGCCCGCCCTCGCGAGCGCCCGGGGTCGGAGCTCGGTCAGCTCCGCAGGCACCTCGTCGTAGGCCGCCGCCGCGTCGAGCCAGCGGCGCTGCTCCTCGAGCACCAGCCCGCGGTAGTACGGGATCCGCTTGTCGCGCGCGTCGATCGACGCCGCCTCGCGCAGCAGCGCGAGCGCCTCTTCGGGGTGCTTCTCCGCGAGCCATCCGAGCGCCGCCCGCAGCCGCGCGTCTCGATCGGGCCCCGCGCTGCCGAGCAACTGGGAGAGGTAGGCCCGGGCCGACGCCGTGTCGGCCCGCTGCAACGCCAGCCGCGCCGCCCCGATCAGCGCCTCCGGCTGCTCGGGATCGCGCCGCAGCACCGCCTCGTAGTCGGCCTCGGCCTGCGGCAGTTTGCCGGCCTTCTCCGCGCGGCCCGCGAGCTCGAGCCGCGTCGGAAAGTCCCACGGATCGATCTCGGCCGCCCGGCGGAGCAGCCGCTCGCCCGTCGCTTCCTCCCCGGCGTCGAACGCGGCCCGCGCCACGATCCGCAGCGGCTCTCCGTCGTTGGGGTGCGCGCGCCCCATGCGCGAGGCGGCCTTCTCCGCCTTCGCGACGTCGCGCCCGACGAGGTGCAGCCGGACGAGCAGGAGGTGCGCCTCGCGATCCGAGGGCGCGATCTCGAGCGTCTTCTCCAGCGCCGCGATCGCCTCGGCGGGTCGCTTCTCGGCGGCCAGCAATTGCCCGAGGAGCAGGTGGGCCGGCGCCGATCGCGGTTCAAGCGTGATCGCGCGCCGAGCCTCGAGCTCCGCCTTGTCGAGCTCGTGCAGGCGACCCAGCACGCGACCGAGCGCGACGCGCAGCTCTGCTGATTCGTCGTCGTAGACGGTCGCGAGCTTGAGGGCCTCGAGCGCGGCCGCGAGCCGTCCGTCGTGCTCGGCGAGCCGGGCCTCCAGATAATGGAGATAGGCGCGAGCGCTCGCGTAGCGATCGATCGTGCGGGCGCCGCCGGCGGCCTCGCGCATCGCGTCGGGATCGACGAGCGGGCGGTCTGTTGCGACGAGCGGGCGGTCACTGGCCAACAGCGGGCGGTCGCTGGCCAATATTAGGAGCGCCGCGATCAGGGCGGGGACGGACACGGCCGGCGATGCTATGCCGGGTCCGCCCGCCCGGCACCCTTGGAATACGCGTCGCCGGGTGGGGAAAGACCCGCCACGCAGGGAGCGATCTGCTAGCCTGCGCGCCGTCGCCAGCCGCCCGAGGAGCCGTCATGTCGCGCTCGTTGCTGCCCGTCTTCGCCTGCCTCCTCCTGGCCGGCGCGGCCCACGCGGCCGAAGAGGCGCCGCCGCCGCCGCCGCCGGACTGGAGTGGCACGCCGGCCGACGCCCCACCTGCCCTGCCCGCGGACGCCCCGCCAGCTCCGCCCGTCGACGCGCCGCCAGCTCCGCCCGCGGACGCGCCGCCAGCGCCTCCGACCGACGCACCGCCCGGCGACGCGCCGCCGCCGGCAGAGGATGCGGCAGCCCCCGCTGGCCCGGTCGGCGTGCTGCCGTTCGACGAAGGGCGCCCGTCGCCCCACACGCGCGAGTTCGAGTGGAACGATCTGCGTAACTGGCGGCTCGCCTCCTCGATCAACGGCGGCGTCGGACTCAGCCACGTGCTCGCGGCCGAGCCCGGCCTCCGCGGCACGCTGCGCTTCGGCCTGCATGGCACGTTCTTCGACGCGAGCGGGTTTCCCGTGCTCGAGACCCAGAACCAGCGCGTCGGCGGCACGCTCGCGCTCGGCTTCACGCCCATCCAGTGGGTCGACGTCTACGGCGCCTACACCCTCTCCTCCAACCGCAACTCGGGCGGCTCGCCGCCGCTGCTGCAGTCGCAGGGCGACACCTGGCTCGGCGTGAAGGGCGGCTGGGCCCCCGCGGATCCGTTCTGGATCGGCGGCGATCTCCGCGTGCTGTTCTTCCCGTCGATCGGCGACCAGCGCGCGGGCGCGTGGGGCCTCGCCCCGAGCCTGCTCGGCACGGTCGACTTTCGTCGGATCGAGCGCAGCGTCCCGATCCGCCTCCACGTGAACCTCGGCGCGAAGGTCGATGGCACGCAGGAGCTCGCGGCGGACACGCTGACCGCCGCAGAGGCCTTCGCGCTCAACGTCAATGAATTCGCCCGCTTCACGGCCGGCGTCGGCCTCGAGTCGCCGCTGCCGTACGTCACGCCCTTCCTCGAGTACGGCGTCGAGGTGCCGCTCGGCGCACCCACGGAGCTCGAGCAGCCCGACGGCACGCTCGTCGCCGCCTCGCAGGCGAGCCCGATGAAGCTCACCGCAGGCGTGCGGGTCACCGCGCTCGAGGACGTCTCGTTCCTGCTCGCCTCCGACATCGGCCTGCAGCGCTTCGTGGTCGCCGGGGTGCCCGCGACGCCGCCGTACAACTTGATCTTCGGCGTCGCGTACACCGTCGATCCGCTGCGCTCGCCGACCACCACGGTCGTGGAGAAGGTCGTCGAGCGGCCGGGCGAGATCGTCGTCGCCGCGCCCAACACCGGCAAGGTGCTCGGCACCGTGCTCGACAAGACGACGCGCCTCCCGATCGGCGAGGCGGTGGTCTCCATGAAGTCGCTCGCGCGGCCCGGCCTGCCGCCGGTCGCCACCGATCTGGTCGCCGGCCGCTTCCTCACCTACGACCTCCCGCCCGGCCCCGTCGAGCTGACCGCCAGCAAGGTCGGCTACGGCTCGGCCACGGTCACGGCGACGATCGAGGTCGGCAAGGAGGCGCAGGCCGAATTGCTGCTCGAGAAGGAGGCGAAGCCCCCCGCGTTGCACCTCGCGATCCGCGGACCCTCCGGCCCGATCGACGCGAGCGTCGTGTTTGAAGGACCCACGAACACCACGCTCGCCGTGAAGGGCGACGCCGACCAGGTGCTGGCCGCGGGCCGCTACAAGCTGCGCATCACCTCGGAGGGCTTCCTCTCGCGCGAGGCGGCGATCGACGTCGCGGACGGGGGCACGCCCTCGCTGCAGATCGAGCTCTCGCCCAAG
>CAYHCR010000452.1:0-4289 GCA_964354895.1 uncultured Myxococcales bacterium
GATTTCAGATCGGTTTTCGTTCGGGAGCACCGCCGAAATGAGGGGATCTCTCAGGGCCTGACGGGGTGCTTGAGCAGCAGGCTGGATACTCGTCTCCCGGCGGCGCGGGAGGCCAGAACTCGAGGAAGCCGTCGGGGCAGGCCCCGCGGGTGTGTCCCGCTGGCACGCCGCCACCGCCGGCCGCCCCGCCGCCCCAGCCGGAGCCGCCGCCACCGGAGGCGCCGCCACCGCCCGCGTCGCCCCCGCGACACACGCAGGCGGCGAACGTGCCGTCGTCGAGGCAGACCTGCGAACCGCTCGAGGCGTCCGTGCATGCACACAGCTCGCTCTGCCCCGGCACGCAGGTCCCTGGCTCGGCCGTGAACTCTTCGCCCTCCGGGGCACACGCCGCCAGCGCGAGGGCACCGAGCGCCGCCAGCCGAACGATCCAGCTCATCGGACCTCCTTGTCTGTCGTGAGGAGGGCCATAGGACCACGCAGGGTGACGCAGGGCAACGGAGCGGCGGCCTCCTGTTCGGGAGCTACGGGATCACGTGCTCGCTGATGGGTCGATCCCCTCGAAGGTCTCCGTCCTCTCCGCCGTGAACGGCGCCCAGACGACAGGCGCCTGGGAGGGAGGCGGCGGGCTCTTCAGCCACTTCCTGTTCGAGGGGCTCGGTCGCGCGAAGGCCGACCAGGACCGCGACGCCTCCGTGACGCTCGAGGAGCTCGCGAGCTGGCTCTCCCCCCGGGTCGAGCGGGAGGCGCGGCGCGACGGCCGCGAGCAGTCACCGCTGCTGAGCCCGGGCGCCGGGCTCGATCCTGCGAAGAGCACGCTCGCGCACGGCCTCGCGCCGTAGCCGCTCGCGGAGGCGACGCCGGCCTGCGTCCGTCAGCCCCACAACACCGCCGCGAATGCGCTCGCGATCGACGCGCGGGTCCCCTCGATGTGCAGCATTGCGTTGGCTCGCCTTACGTTCCTGGCCAGCTGGTGTCTGCCTCGTGCTTCCTGGGCGCCGCGGCGGCTCCGCGCCACCGGGATGCAGGGGCGGCACGGATGGTCTCCGCCGTCAGCCCCCGGCCTCCGCCATGCTGAACGGCGCCCCCGGCAGGACCCGGAGCGGATGATGGCTCCGCTTCCCCGCCGTGGCCACGTTGATCATGCGTCGGAGCTCCTCTTCGCTCGCGCCCGTCCGCACCGCAGCGCCGAGCGGCACCCCGCCGGACTGATAGAGGCAGCCTCGAAGCAGCCCGTCGCAGGTGAGCCGCAGCCGGTTGCATGCGTCGCAGAAGGGCTCGGTGTCGGAGGCGATCACCCCGAACGACACGCCGTTTGCGGTGCGGTAGAGCGCGGCCGGGTCCGACGCGTCCCGCCGCGGCAGCCGCTCGACCTCGCCGACGCGCGCGAGGATCTCGCGCCCGCTGAAGAAAGTGGCGCGGGTGTACTCCCGCGCGCTCCCGGTGTTCATCAGCTCGATGAAGCGGACCTCGACCCCGTGGCGCGCCGACCACGCGAGGAAGGAGCCGAGCTCGTCGTCGTTCTTGCCGCGCTGCACGACCACGTTGAGCTTCACCTGCTCGAGCACCGCCTTCGCCTCGATCACCGACGCCATCACCCGCGCGACGTCTCCATCACCCATCAACGCGCGGTAGCGGGCCTGGTCGAGAGAGTCGACGTGGACCGTCGCCCGCCGCAGACCGGCGCGGACGAGCTCGGGCAGCTTTGCGCCGAGGCGCTGGCCGTTGGTGGTGACGGCGAGATCGGCCGTCGGCAGCGCTGCGCGGAAGGCCGCGACGATCTCCGCCAGATCGGTCCGAAGCAGCGGTTCGCCGCCGGTGAAACGCACCCTCGTGACCCCCGCCTCCCCGAAGAGCGTCGCCAGCCTCGCGTATTCGCCGGCGGAGAGCAGCGCCTGCTTCTCGACCTTCGGCGCCACCGCGCCCGGCCGGCAGTAGGCGCAGTCGTACTGACAGCGCTGCAGCAGGCTCACCCGGAGGGTGCGGGCGATGGCTGCGTGGCGCATGCGGGACGTGCTTTCCAGAGAGCGAGAAGAGTGGAGGCGGCGGGTCAGTTCGGAGAGGACTTGAGCTGCGGGAGCTGGTGGCTCTCGCCGCAGCACGCGTCGTCGGGGGGCGCCGACTCCCGCGAGTGAAAGTCCAGCGGCGCAGGCGTGACGCCGAGCACCTCACACTGCGCCGCGACCAGCCCGGCCGCCCACGCGAAGACGGGTCCGTAGCTCGCGCTCCGGGCGACGTTTTCGCGCGCTGCGATCGCGCCGGCGAACCTGCCGAGGTGATCGGCCAGGAATTTTCGGCGGGCGTCCTCGACGATCTCCACGCCCTCGGCGTCCGCGAGCTCCAGGAGCCTCGCCTGCCGCGCGAGGAGCACGGAGTAGAACTCGAGCTCGACGCCGAGGTGGTCGCCCATCTCGTGGTGCTGAGAGCCATCCGCGGCGAGCAGCCCGAATGCGCGATAGAAGCCGTTGAGGTCCGCGAGCTCGGGCCCCTTGGACATCCCACGCATGCGGCCGTACTCCGTCTCGTAGAGCGGCGTGCGGTCGGCGCCGTGGTCGAAGAGCGCCACGTACTCGCTGCGGACCTCGTCGGGGTCGTCGTCGTGCAGCACTGCCGTCAATGCGTCGACGCTCTCCCGCTCGATCGCGCCGGTCGCGAGCAGCGCCTCCACCGCCGGCCGGAAGTCGGCGTCCGGATAGGACGTGAGTCGCGCGGCGAGGGCGAAGCGGATCGCCTGGAGCTCCAGCTCGGTGGGGCTCACTTGTCGGCGACCTGCAGCGCGGTCCACGCCATCGTCACCGACTTGCGGGAGCCGACCTCCGCCTCGCCGCCCTGCCAGATCGCGAACGCCAGCCAGCTCGGCCGGCCGGGGAGGAGCGTCGAGCCGCCCTCGATCGCGAGCGGCCGCGAGATCACGAGCGTCCACTTGCCCGCCTCCCACACACCCTTCCCGGCGCTGTCGTGGCCGGCCTGGACGGAGGAGGTCGAGAAGCCCTCGGCAATCACCTCGTCGACGCCGGTCTTCGGATAGGACTGCGGGTTCCCCTCCACTCGTCCGGGGGAGTACTTCTCCCGGTCCTTCTCGGTCGCGGCGCCGGAGGCCTTCGGATCCGAGAACTCCATCGGATACATGTCCGTGGAGACGTTCGGGTAGAGCTCCTTGATCGTCGGCTTCCCCCGCTCGGCGTCCCGCTGGTACTGCGCGCGCCAGTGGAAGATGTGTACGCCGTTGTCCTTGCTCCCCATCATCACGAGCGGGACCGAGCCCGTGTCGTTCGCCGGGAACTGGATCGCCGCCGCGTCGGAGTATTCGCCGAGCCGGCCCGCCTCGTTGAGCCCCGGGTCCGCCCAGGTGAGCCGGAAGGCGATCCGCTTACCGTCGTGCACGGCCTGCACGGTGACGAGGCCCGTGGTGGTCGTGGCGGGGCGCGGGACCACCATCGGCTGGCCCATCAGCGAGACGTCGCTCTTCTCCGCCGCGTCCCAGTAGGCTGCCTTCGGATCGGGCTTCGTCAGATCGGCGGCGATCTTCTTCGCGACGACGTCGGCCTTCGCCGCGAAGGCGCTACAGCAGAGCGCCACGAGCGCCAGCGTCCGGAGCATTCCCTTCGTACCCATGGTGACCTCGCTCATGGCGTGTTCGTCCGGACGGCCTGCGCGCTCTCGTCGAACGCGGGACGCTCGATGACCGGCTCGGTCACCGGGACGGAGACGAGCTCCACGTCCCGGTCGTCGAACCCCCGGGCGATCTCCTTGCTCACGCTGAACCGATGCATGATCCGGTCGGTGCTCCCCATCAGCGTCAGGAGCCCCTGCGCGGTCGGATTCTTCGGGAGCGCCCGGTACGCGTCGATCGCGTCGTCGACCTTCGGGCCGAACATCTGCTGCAGGTAGTCGCGGTTCGCGTGGATCGGCGGGATGTAATAGATGTTCGGCTCCAGCCCGAGCTGCGGATAGTACGGCAGCGCCAATCCCAGCTTGTGCACCAGGTAATCGACCGGGTTGTCGTCCCGCGCGGCCCACGGCGGGTTGATGAAACCCATCACCCGGATCTTGCCGATGCAGTTCACCACGCACTGCGGCTGCACGCCCTCCTCGACCGCCGGATAGCAGCCGACGCACTTCTCGGAGGTGCGGGTGTGCGGGTTGTACATCGACTTCTTGTACGGGCAGGCCCGGACACACTCGCCGTAGCCCTTGCAGCGTCCCTGGTCGATGAGGACGATGCCGTCCTCCTCCCGCTTGTAGATCGCCTTGCGCGGGCAGGCCGCGAGGCACGCCGGGTAGGTGCAGTG
>CAYHCR010000453.1:0-4285 GCA_964354895.1 uncultured Myxococcales bacterium
GTCGATGTGGTGCGGTCCGACCTCGTCGACGAGCCCCCGGGCCCACGCGCCCCGGCCGGCCGGCGGGGTGGCGGCGAACAGGTCGTGGATGAACGCCGAGACCTTTGGGTCGGCGTCGACGCCGGTGGCCATCAATGCCACGAACCGCCGACTGCCCGGCTGGGCGCCGCGATAGAGCGGTGCGCTCCCCAGCGCGCGGATCATGCTGCGGGCGGCCGCGGCGCGCCCCCCGGCCAGTGCCGGCGGAACCCGCAGGAATCGGATCTTCTCGACCAACTCACCGGTCGTGGTGTTGAGCAGTGCCACCGCGTCGGCACGCTCGGCGACCCGGTGGCGGTAGCGGTCCGACCAGGCGCTGATCGCGATGCCGCCCATCGAGTGCCCGGCGATCACGGCCCGCTCGCCTGGCCGCAGCGCGGCGGCAAGCACCGCGTCGAGGTCGGCCGCGAGGTGATCGAGGCTGTAGGCGGCGGCCGCGGGCACCCCGCTGCGGCCGTGGCCGCGGTGGTCGTAGGCGATCACCCGGTAGTCCCGCGCCAGGTCATTGATCTGTTCGTGCCAGACCCGCAGCGCGCAGGTGATTCCGTGAGCCAGCACGACCGGGTAGCCATCGGCCGGGCCGAAGACCTCGGTGTGCAGGCGGGTTCCATCGGCCGAGTGCACGATCAGGGTCTTGCCGCGCGGCATGGCGGGCGCCCTTGCAGGCCTTTTGGCCGCGGGTTGGGCCGGCATCGTCGCTCCTCGTCATCGTGGCGGCGGGCCGCCCTCTTCCGAGCGTAACCCGCCTTATGCCTCGCGGGGGAATGATCGAAGTCAGCGACCCTTCCCGCGGCGAGGTGATTGTTTGCTAGATTGACCTGCGGCGGTTGTGAGCGCACCCGTCCAAACCATTATGAGGAGAGATCAAGACAATGAACACCAAGTTGACTCGCGCCGCGGCCGCGGTCGGTGCGGGTCGCTCAGCGGGCGACGTGGCGGTCGCTGGCGCCGGAGGCGCGCGGACGGGCGTCGGCGGCGCCGGGAGGGGATTGGACACTTTCGCCGCTCGTCCCCGGGCGGGCCTCTTTGCAGATGCGGCCGCTGGGAGGGCGCGCGGCGGCGGCGCGGCGCGCGCGACGGCGAGCGTCTGGCGGGCCGCGGGCTGCGTCGGCCGGATCGCGGCGCCGCGCTGGAACGGGTCGTTGCCGAGGACGAGCTTCTTTCCCATCGACGCCTCCCGGCGCTACCGGACGTGCCGGCGAGAGGCGAGCGCGACCAGCGCGTCGCGGGTGGTGTGGCGCGGCGTGAAGCCGATCCGCGCGACGGCGGCGCGGCCGTCGGCCACCCACGTCCAACGCAGGAACTCGGCGAGCTCCCCCGGCGCAGGCGTGAGGCCGAGCGCGGCGAGCGTCGTGAGCACGCCGGCGGCGATCGAGGCCGGGAGCGGCAGGCGGGTCGAGCCAGCGACGCGGATCGCGGTCGAGAGCGGAACGACGCCGGCGCCGACGACGTTCACGGCGCCCGTCGAGGCCGGCGCGTGGATGGCCGCGTGCAGCGCCGCGACCGCGTCGTCCTCGTGCACCGCCTGCACGAGCGGATCGAAGCCGGCGATCGTCGGCGAGAGGCCCGCGAGCAGGTAGCGCGTGAAGAGGTTGTCGACCGTCGGGCCGATCACCGGGGCGAGGCGTACGAGCGTCGCGGTGCGGCCCGGCTCGCCCGCCCAGCGCAGCGCGCGGCCCTCGGCGTCGGCCTTGTCGGCGAGGAAACGCGCGGGGACCGCAGGCAGCGGCTGGGCCTCCATGAGCTGCGCGGGGTTCTTCGGTGAGGCGCCGTAGAGCGCGGTGGTCGACTGCAGCACGATCCGTGGCACCTTCGCGGCGGCGGCGGCGGTGGTCACCTGCATCGTGCCGATCGCCTCGAGCTCGTGGGCGTAGGTCGGGTTGCCCGCGGGCGCGCCGAGGAACGCGAGGTGGACGAGCACCTTTGCGTGCTCCTCTCCGAGCACGTCTGCGAGCTCTCGATCGGCGCCGGGGCGCGTCAGATCGACGCGGACGAAGTGGACGCGATCGCGCGTCACCTCGGGCGGTCGCACGTCGATCGCGACGACGCGGTCGATCCGCAGATCGGAGGCGAGCGCGGCGGTCAGTCGGCGGCCGAGGAAGCCCTCCGAGCCGATCACCGCCACCGTGCGCGGCGCCTGTTCCGCCGGTCGTGCCTTGCGAAGAGCCCCCATACATCGCGATTAGTGAGCTTCGCGCTGCGCGTCAAGCTACGCTCGGGCCGTGCCGCGCATCCGCCTGCTCCCGCCGGACGTCGTGAACAAGATCGCCGCCGGCGAAGTGGTCGAGCGGCCGGCCTCCGTGGTCAAGGAGCTGGTCGAGAACGCGCTCGACGCCGAGGCGACGCGGATCGAGGTCGAGCTCGAGGAGGGCGGTCGCCGACGCCTCTCCGTGCGCGACGATGGCCGCGGGATGGACCCGGAGGACGCGCGCCTCGCGCTCGAGCGGCACGCGACGAGCAAGCTCCGCGACGCCGAGGGGCTGTTTCATCTGGAGACCTACGGCTTCCGCGGCGAGGCGCTGCCCGCGATCGCCTCCGTCGCGCACCTGACGCTCGTGACGCGCCCGCGCGAGGCCGACGCCGGCACGCGCGTGGAGATCGAGGGCGGGGCGCTGCGCTGCTGCGAGCCGTGCGGTGCCCCGATCGGCACGCTCGTCGAGGTCCGGGAGCTCTTCTTCGCGACGCCGGCTCGGCGGAAGTTCCTCAAGCGCGCCGAGACCGAGGCCCAGCACGCGATCGAGGCCGTGATCCGCGCCGCGCTCGTGAGGCCCGACGTCGGCTTCGTCGTTCGATCGAGCGGTCGCGTCGTCTTCTCCTCGCCCGCGGGCGCGCCGCCGGCCGAGCGGATCGCGGCGGCGATCGATCCGGCGCTGGCGCCGCTGCTGCTCCCGGTGCGACGCGAGCAGGGCGGGGTGCTCGTCCATGGCTTCGCAGCGACGGAGGCCTGGAGCGCAGGGGCCGGTCGCGCGATCCATCTCTTCGTGAACGGCCGACCGGTCCGCGAGAAGCCGCTGGCGCACGCGGTCTCGCGGGCCTACGGCGCGCGCCTGCCACCCGGTCGATACCCCGCGGTCGTGCTCTTCCTCGAGGTCCCGCCCGCCGAGGTCGACGTCAACGTCCACCCGCAGAAGCTCGAGGTCCGGTTCTCCGAACCCCGCCGCGTCTACGACGCCGTGCATCGCGCGATCGACGACGCCCTCGCGCTGTCGCCGCCGGTCGCCGCGCCTGCGCCGACCTATCAGCCCTCGCCGCTCCGGGCGGGCGAGCCGGCGCCCGCGCGCGTCGTCGAGGTCGCGTCGGCGCCCGGGCTCGACTGGCACGGCCTCGCCCGTCGCGACGCCCTGGCCCGCGCGGCCGCACGAGGGCTGTGGCCCCGGCCCGATGACGCGCAGGGGCTCGGGCCCGGCGCGCCGCGCAGCTTTGCGGCGCCACGCTTCCTGGCCGCGTGGGGCGCGCGTCGCATGATCGCGGAGGATCTCGACGGGGCGCTGCTCGTGCTCGATCTCGCCCGGCTGCACGAGCGACGCGCGGGCGACGAGCTGCAGGGGGGGATCGACGCCGGCGCGGGGAGGCCGCTGTTGTTTCCGGCGACGGTCGACGCCGGTCCGGTCGTCGCGCGCGCGATCGCGCCGCACCTGCAGAGCTTCCTGCGCCTCGGCCTCGAGCTCGAGCCGTTCGGCGGCAGCAGCTTCGCGCTCAAGGCGCTGCCGCCCGTGCTCGCCGGGATCGAGCCCTCCCGTCTGCTCGAGGCCGCCGCGCCGACGCTCGCCGCCGCGCGGGGCCCGGAGGAGATCCTCCCGCGGATCGTCGCCGCGCTCGCACCGCTCGTCGCGCAGCGCCGCACGATGGCGCCGTCGGCCGACGAGGCGACGGTGCTGCTGCAGGGTTTCGCGCTCCTGCCGGAGGAGGCCCGCGCGGCGATCGTGCAGCTCCGCGTGCCGGCCTGAAGGTCAGTCCTGCAGGTCCGGATCGGGCGTGAGCAGCTCTGCTGCCGCCGGTCGCCGGAGCACGCGCGTCGCCCAGACGTAGAACAGCAGCTCGGCGATCGCCGCGAGCGCGACCGCGCCGATCAGCAGCGCCTGCATCGCGAGCAACTGCACGACGACCTGGTGTCCGTCGCCGCCCTCCGCTGCGATCGAGGCGAGCGCGAGCCGGAGTCGGCCGAAGATCTCGATCTCGAACGCGACGCGCACGAAGAGCTTGATCGCGGCATACGCCTGGCCGAGCGCGAGCGCGCCGGAGAGCC
>CAYHCR010000454.1:0-4283 GCA_964354895.1 uncultured Myxococcales bacterium
GTAGCTGCGAGCGCTGCTGAGCAAGGACGGGGTCTTCCTCACCGACGTCACCGGTGAGCGCGGAGGCCAGGTCGCCGGCGGCGCGGCCAAGCCGGGCGCGGCCGCGGCGGGGCGGGACCTCCAGATCGCGCAGTTCTTCGTCGGCCGGATCTCGACGGAGGACATCGCCGTCCTGACCCGGCAGCTCTCGACGCTGCTGCACGCGGGCATCCCGCTCGTCGAGGCGCTCAACGCGCTCATCGATCAGACGGATCACGCGCGCCTGAAGATGATCGTCACGCAGATCAAGGACCGCGTGAATGAGGGCGCGTCGCTCGCGGACGCGCTGGCCGAGCACCCCGCGGCGTTCAATAACCTGTTCGTGAACATGGTCCGCGCGGGCGAGCACTCCGGCGCCCTCGACGTCGTGCTCCTGCGGCTCGCCGACTTCACCGAGGGCCAGGCGCGGCTGCAGGGCAAGATCATGGGCACGCTGGCCTACCCGGCCGTGATGATGCTCCTCGGCCTCGTCATCGTGATCGTGCTGATGACGGTCGTCGTGCCGAAGGTCACGAAGATGTTCGAGGACATGAAGGCGACGCTGCCGATCCTCACGAGGATCCTCATCGCGCTGTCGAACTTCACCAGGGACTGGTGGTGGGCGATGGCGATCGTCACCGGGCTCGCGATCTGGGGCTTCTCGCGGTGGCGGGCCACGCCGTCGGGGAAGGCGAAGAGCGACGCCTGGATCCTCCGGCTGCCGATCGCCGGCCCGCTCGTCCGGATGCTCGCGATCGCGCGCTTCTCCCGCACGCTCTCGACGCTGCTCAAGAGCGGCGTGCCGCTGCTCAGCGCGATGGAGATCGTCAAGGCGCTCGTGACGAATTCCGTGTTGCAGGCCGTGATCGATCAGGCGCGCGACGCGATCCGCGAGGGCGAGTCGATCGCCGCGCCGCTCAAGCGCAGCGGCCAGTTCCCGCCGATCGTCTGCCACATGGTCGCGATCGGCGAGAAGTCCGGGCAGCTCGAAGACATGCTGATGAACGTGGCCGTCGCCTATGACGGCCAGGTCGAGACCCGCATCGGCGCGCTCACGAGCCTGCTCGAGCCGCTGATGATCATGATGATGGGCGGCATCGTGGCCTTCATCGTCTTCTCGATCCTCATGCCCATCCTCCAGATGAACTCGATGGTGCATTGAGGATGGATGAGGCCCGGACCATCGGCGCCCTCGACCGCCGCCTCGAGGCCGCGGGCCTCGCGCTCGTCGCCGCCACGATGGCCGCGCTCCTCATCATCTTCGTGCTGACGCTGCGGACGGACGCAGCCGCCTCGACTGTCGCGCACATGCCTGCTTCACAGCTTCCCGCAACACATCTGCCCGCCGCACACCTGACCGCGCCGGACGCACCGGCCGGCGCCTCCGGAGATGCCGAATGAAGACCCTGCCCCGCCGCCTCGCCACGGGCCCGGCCCGCGGCATGACGCTCATCGAGATCATGGTCGTCGTCGCGATCCTCGGCCTGATCGCCACCGTCGTCGCCGTCTCGGTGGGCGGCTCGTTCGAGACGGCCAAGCTCGACTCCGCCAAGCTCGACATCCGGGGCTTCGAGACCGGCCTCGATCTCTACAAGCTCAAGAAGGGCCGCTACCCGAACACGTCGGAGGGCCTCGGCGTCCTCTACTCCGAGGGCATGCTCAAGGGATCGATCAAGAAGGACCCCTGGGACAAGGACTACGCCTACATCGCGCCCGGCACGAAGAACCCCAAGGGCTTCGACATCACCTCGTACGGACCCGACGGCAACCCCGGCGGCGGCGACGACATCACGAACGTCGGCGGGAACTGAGGCGACGTGGCGCTCCGCGCGACCAGCTGCGCGGCGCGCGCGCGGGGCTTCACGCTCATCGAGCTGATGATCGTGATGCTGATCTTCGCGCTCGTCGCGATGGTCGTGGTCCCGTCGGTGGAGAACGCGGTCGGGATCAGGCTCCGCGAGGAGGCCGGCACGCTCGCGGGCACGGTCCGCGCGATGTATGGCGAGGCGGTGCTGCAGGGCAAGACGTGCCGGCTCGTGATGGACCTCGACGCCCGCGCCTACTGGCCGGAGTGTGCGGAGGGGCAGGCGAAGCTCAAGAGGGTCGAGCAGAGCCTCTCGGGCATCCGCGCCGAGGACGACGCGAAGGACGCGCTGCGGGACGACGAGGACGAGGAGAAGCGACGCGTGGACCAGCGCAATGCCTTCTCCTCCTACCAGGCGTCGCTGGCGAACCGGCACACGTTGCCGGACGGCATCGCGTTCGAGTCGGTCTGGACGCAGCACCAGGAGGAGGCCTGGGTGGGCGGCCAGGCGGTGCTCTATTTCTTCGCGCACGGGCAGTCGGAGAAGGCCTACCTGTACCTGACCGACGGCGATGAGACCTACACGGTCACGGTGCACCCGATGACCGGCCGGACGAAGGTCACGGCGGAGAAGCTTCCGCTCCCGGATCGGGGGCGCAATTGAGCCGGCGCCCGCTGGGCTTCACGCTCCTCGAGGTGATGATCGCGCTCGCGATCCTCGGCGTCGCGCTCGTCGCGATCGCCGACATCAACGGCCAGGCGATCCGCACACATTCGTACGCGAAGAAGCTCTCCATCGCGACGATGCTGGCGCGCAGCAAGATGGTCGACCTGGAGTCGAAGTTCATCGAGGAGGGGTTCACCTCCGACTTCGACCAGAAGATGGAGGGCGACTTCTCCGACGACGGCTGGGAGGAGTTCCGCTGGGAGGCCGAGATCATCAAGCCCGAGCTCGACGGCGCGAACGCGACGGGCATGGTGCAGAACCTCGTCTCGCAGATGGGCGGACTCGGCGATCCGTCCTCGAAGCCGAAGGTCTCGATGACGGCGGGCAGCATGTCGAAGGTCGGCGCGCAGGCCGGCATGGCGCAGCAGGCGGCGCTCGCGCTCGCGCCGATGATCGAAGGACAGGTCACCGTGCTCACGACGACCATCGAGAAGGCGGTGCGGGAGGTCCGACTCAAGGTGACGTGGCAGGACGGCAGCCAGCTCGAGGAGCTCACGGTCGTCACCCACTTCGTGGTCCTCGCGGCCGCGGGCCAGCCGGGCGGCGAGTCCATCGACCCGGAGGCCACCTACGCGACGCTCGGCGTGAAGGCGGCGGCCGGCGCGATGGGGGGACCGCCGGGTGGCGCGCCGACGGGCTCCCGCCGCGATCTGCCCGCCGGACCCGCGCCCGACACGTTCATCGCGCCGAACGGACAGCTCACCGGCCCCGGCATCGATCGCCCGGAGTGGGTGCCGGACTGGATCCCGCGGCCACCGCCGGGCGCGCGCTACAACCCCGCCGTGCAGGGCAACCCCCGCGCCCCGCCCTTCATCTGGGAAGTACCGATGAAATGAGGCGCTCCCCTGCCAGCGGCTTCACGTTGATCGAGGTCCTGATCGCCATCGCGATCCTCTCGATCATCACGGCCCTCGTCGCAGGCTCCTTCGCGCCGCTGATCGGCGCGAAGGAGACCGTGGAGGCCGAGGCCGATCGCTACCACGGGCTCCGGCTCGCGATCGCGCGGATGTCTCGCGAGGTCTCGATGGCCTACCTGTCCGATCGCTTCGATCCCAAGCGCTTCCGCGAGCGGCCGACACACTTCGTCGGCGACGACTCCGGCAACGATGACAAGCTGCGCTTCACGACGCTCGGCCACGTCCGGCTCTTCGAGGACGCGAAGGAGTCCGACCAGTCGGTCGTCGAGTACCGCGTCGGACGTGATCCCGACCGGCGCGATCGCAACGTGCTGTTCCGCCGCGAGAAGACGGTGATCGACGATCAGCCGGACCAGGGCGGCAACGAGGTGATCCTGGCCGAGGACATCGAGGGCCTCGACTTTCAGTATTGGGACGTGAAGAAGAAGGAGTGGGTGTCGGAGTGGGACACCAACGACATGGAGCACAAGAACCACCTGCCCGAGCGCGTGCGCATCACGCTCGTCGCGAAGGACGAGCAGGGCAAGGAGCGCAAGTACACGACGCAGGCGCGGGTCTTCCTCAAGTACCCGCTGGGCAAGGGATGAGGCTGCTGCACGACGATCGCGCCACCGTGGCGCACCTCCGAGGGGGTCGCGAGGAGCGCGGCATGGCCCTGCTCGTCGTGCTCACCTCGCTCGCGGTGCTCACGGCGATCGCCATCGACTTCTCGTACAACGTGCGGGTCGACGCGTCGCTCGCGGCGCACTCGCGCGACGAGCTCCGCGCGTATTACCTGGCGCGATCGGCCACGAGCCTCGGCCGCTGGCTGCACGGC
>CAYHCR010000455.1:0-4276 GCA_964354895.1 uncultured Myxococcales bacterium
CGCAGCACGAGCAGCGTGCGCCGGCTCGGCACCGCCGCCAGGAACTGCAGCCCGAGGTGATCGACCAGCTCGTCGGTCCGCACCGGGAGCAGCAGCAGCCACGCCGCCGCGAAGTCATCGACGCCCCCCTCGCGCGTCACCACGCCGAGCCGCCGCGGCTGCGCTGTGTCTCCGAGCCAGGCGATCCGCAGCGGGCCGGCGTCGAGATCGAGCTGGCGGAAGGCGTGGTCGAAGATCCGCTCCGGCGGCGGGCCTCGGCCCTCGAGCGAGGCCCGCACGACCTCGTCGCCGGGCAGGAAGCGCACCTCCGCGTCCGTCACGCCGACCGGACACGCCTCCAGCCCCGCGCCGAGCGACTTGCACGGCCACGCGCCGGGCCCCGGCCGCAGCTGCAGGGAGAGCCGCAGCTGCGACAGTTCCGCAGTCGGTTCGGGCGGCGGCGCCGGCGTCGAGGCGCACGCCGCCCCGAGCAGGCCGGCGAGCAGCACCGCAGCCGCCGGCCGCTCGCTCACGGCCCGCAGTAGGTGTCGTAGTCGACGACGACGGTCGCGCCCGGTCCCGGCTCGCGGCCCGGCGTGAAGACGACGGCGTTCGCCGTGGAGTCGTAGCTCCAGGCGGCGCCCTCCGCCTGCGGGATCGAGTCGACGGTCACCGTGATCGCCGCGGAGTCCGCCTCGCGCGAGAGCCGGAACTCCGAGATCGGCGTAAAGACGTTCAGGCCCAGGTTGTTCGCGATGAGGCCCCAGTCCTGCGCGCAGATCGACTGGAAGATGCCGCCGGTGCGCCGCGACATCTCGATGTAGCGGCTGCCGGAGACCGCGTCGCCGTTGCCGCTGGTGCAGCCGGACGGGTCGTCGCCCACGACGGAGTTGAACGTGAAGAGGCCGGTGTTGCGGCGCCCTTTGATGCTCCAGAAGAAGTCCTCGTAGAAGTCGAGATCCGCGGCCGAACCGTCCTCTTCGTCGGAGACGACGATCACGGCCAGCTTCGCGTCCGCGCGGAGGAACCCGGCGTTCTGGGCCACGTCGCTGATCAGCGGCTCCGTCAGCGCCGAGTGGACCGCCTGCAGGCCGCGCTCGTCGCCCGAGCCGTTGGTGCCGAGCCCGCCGAAGCGGCCGCCGAGCGTCGTGCCCGGGTTCGGCGTCGACGGGTCGATGATCTTCGGGCTGCCCTGGAACTTGCCGTTCTGCGACCCGTCCGCGACGTCCGTCGTGATGACCACCATGCGGTAGTCGGCGGCCTGCGCGTTCGCGAGATCGAGGAACGTGCGCGCGTTGTCGTCGAGCTCGCCCTGCTCCTCGCTCATGGAGCCGGAGTTGTCGACGATCCAGAGCACGTCCGTCTTGGGCGACACGGAGACCTGGAAGGTGTCGGTCTGGTGCGCGTCGAAGGTGCCCGTGCCGGTCAGCGGAACTGCATAGATGTCCGTGTTGCCCTGGCCGTCGTCGGTCGTCAGGAGCACCTGTGCGGAGTCCGCCTGCGCCGCCTGCGGCCGGTACTTCGCGGCGACGGAGAACTGCGATCCGGCGTTGAAGGGCGAGAGCGGCAGGTTCGGCCGCGAGACGATCACGAAGGGCGCGTTCGGCGGGTCGATCGTGATGTCGGTGACCTGCATGCCGTCGGCGGCGATGTTGTAGACGGTGAAGCGCTTCTCTCGGGAGGCGCAGCCGACGGTGACGTCGCCGAAGTCGAGCCGCTCCGGCACGATCTCCAGCACGCTGTCGACGCCTTCGCCCGCGAGGCTCACCTGCAGGCAGCCGGGCTGGCCGCCGCCGCCGAAGCCGTTGCACTCGTTCCAGCGCAGGTCGTTCGTCTGGATGCGGATCGCGTACTCGGGGAACTCGGTGATGTACTGGTAGATCGCCTGCGGCCGGAAGGTGATCGAGAAGATCGCCTGCGCGCCCGGCTGCACCGCGATCGGCAGGGCGCCCGGCAGGCCCGAGATCGAGAAGTCGAGCGCGTTGCCGGCCGCGAACGGCATCACCTCCGCCTTCGTCGCGGAGTTGACCGTGCACGGCGCCGCGCCGCGGTTCTGCAGGATGATCTGCATCTCTTTCCGGCGCAGCACGCGGACCGAGCCGAAGTTCAGGACGCGGCCGAAGAACCCGGCGTCCGACGGGAAGACGACCTCGAGCTGGCAGGTGCCGGTCTCGACCGGCGTGCCGGAGAGCGGGACCGAGACGGCCGAACCCGTGGTGGGCGTGACGGTGAGCGTGCCGGTGTCGGGCCCGGTCAGGTCTGCGGGGACGTACTCGACCGTGATGCGCAGCAGCGCGGAGGGCGAGCCGACCGGGCCGACCAGGATCGGCGGCGGCGGGATGCCGGCGAGCCGGAACATGCCGCCGTTGCCCGCGGCGATCACCACGCCGCCGGCCGGGATCTCGCAGGTCGAGAGGCCGTTGTTGCTGAAGACGAGGTCGGCCCGCTTGCTCGTGTTCTGCACGGTCTGGCCGAAGTCGAGCCCGCGGATCTGCGCGTGGAGCTCGCAGATCATCGCGGGCGAGCCTTCGCCGGAGAGGCCCAGATAGAAGCTCTGGTTGCCGGGCTCGTCGCTGACGAACTTCACGCGCCCCGGGAAGGCGCCGATCTCGGGCGCCGTGAAGGTGACCTGCACCTCGAAGGTGTCGCTCGGCGCCATCACGAGCGGGAGCGTCGGCAGCGCGCTGGCAAAGCTGTACTCGCCGTTCGCCAGCAGCGTCAGCTCCGAGAGCGTCACCGGCTGGCTGCCCGTGTTGGTGACCGTGAAGGGCAGGGTCCGGCTCGTCGTGGCCTCGACCGGGCCGAAGTCGAGGACCGGGAAGGGCACGACCTCGAGGTGGCCGGCGTCGCCCGTTCCGACGAGATCGACGAAGAGCGTCGCCTGATCGGGATCGTCGCTCGGCAGCGCGATGACGCCCGTGCGCGGGCCGCCCGCGATCGGCGCGAAGACGACCGTCAGCGCGAAGCTCTCGGCGGGGGCGATCGTCTGGGCGCCGGCGGCGGGCGTGATCGTGAACTCGGGGGAGCCCTGGTACTGGTACGAGGAGAGCTCGAGCGGCAGATCGCCGGCGTTGCGGACCGTGACCGTGCGCTCGACCCGCGCGCCGATCGCCACCTGGCCGAAGTCGAGCGTGATCCGGTCGGTGCCGGCCGCCGTGCAGCTCTGCTCCGCGCAGACGACCGCGTCGGGCATCGTGCCGGCGCCGTTGAGCGGGATCTTCACCGTGCCGTTGGCAGGGTCGTTCGTCACGAGCACGAGGTGGTCGCTCGCCGCGCCGACCGCGCCGGGCTTGAAGACGATCGTCAGCGCCGCGCAGGTGCCGGGGCCGTAGGTCGTGCTGCCGTCGCCGGCGGAGGCGCCCGCGCAGGCCGCGGTCAGCAGCTCGCGCAGCTCGAAGGAGGGGCTCCCGTCCTGCAGCGTCGGGAGCTCGTTGAGCACGAGATCGGCCGCGCCGGAATTGCTCAGCTCGACGCGGACGAGCGCCTCCTCGCCGACACGCACGGCGCCGAAGTCGATGCCCTTCGGGCCCGGGAGCAGCTGGAACGCGTCGCCGTCCGCGGGCCTCGCGAGCAGCTCGAGCGCGGGCGTGCGGCTCTGCAGGCCGGGATCGGTCTCGCAGGAGCAGGCAGAGACGGAGGCGAGCGCGGCGAGGGTCGCAGCGAGGAACGTCGAGCCGAGGCGCGAAGCGCGGGCGCGCATGAGGTACCTCCGAGCGGGGCGAGCAGCGGGCAGCTGCCTGTCGCAGCACGCCGGAGCGCGAGCGGCCGAGCCGGTTGAGCGGGGAGAGGCTCTCGCCTCCCCCGGAAGAGCGTAGCGTCGCGCATCATAGGCGGAGCCCGTTCGGACGCCAAGGCCGCGGGATCGCATGGATTTGAGGCGATCCGTCCGAGGTTCGGACGCGACCCTGGCGGCCCTGTGGGCGAGGCGCGGCCGAAGGCTCGCGATCCGGCCCGGTCCGGCTACGATCCGAAGGTGCGTCGTCCCCGTCCTCCGTCGTCGCTCCTCCTGGTGCTCCTCGCCGGCGGCTGCGTCGCGGCGCCGCCCCGCGAGCCCTTCCCGCTCGACCCCGTGCACGAGGCCGCCGCCGCAGCAGCAGAGGCGAAGCCCCTCCCGACCGGGAAGCGCGGCCGGCGGCCCCGGACCGGCCTCGCGCCCCTGCGGGTGCTCGCCGACGGCCGCCTCGTGCGCGCCGGAGAAGCGCCGCCACTCGGGCCGATCGTCGCGCGCCACTCGATCGCCCTCGCCGGAGCCCGGGGCGCGCTGGGACCGGAGGCGCGCGCGCGGGAGCTCTCGGCG
>CAYHCR010000456.1:0-4257 GCA_964354895.1 uncultured Myxococcales bacterium
TTCCTGTTCTCCGGCCCGCCGGGCGTCGGCAAGCCCGACCTCGCCACGCAGCTCGCGCGCGTGCTCGGGATCGCGTTCCTCCGCTTCGACATGTCGGAGTACATGGAGAAGCACGCGGTCAGCCGGCTCATCGGCGCGCCGCCCGGCTACGTCGGCTACGACCACGGCGGCCAGCTCACGGACGCGGTGCGCAAGACGCCGTACGCCGTGGTGCTCCTCGACGAGATCGAGAAGGCGCACGTCGACGTCTACAACATCCTGCTGCAGGTGATGGATCACGCGGCGCTCACCGACAACACGGGGCGCAAGGCCGACTTCCGCAACGTCATCCTGATCATGACCACCAACGCGGGCGTGCGGGAGCTCTCGGCGCGGCGGCTGGGCTTCGGCGACGAGGGCGCGGGCAGTGGGCAGAGCGCGACGCTCGCGATGGAGCGCGCCTTCTCGCCCGAGTTCCGGAACCGGCTCGACGCGATCGTGCAGTTCGCCTCGCTCGGGCGCGTCCAGATCGAGCGGGTCGTCGAGAAGAACGTCGACGAGCTGCGTGGGATGCTGGCCGAGCGGCAGATCGTGATCTCGCTGACGGACGCGGCGCGGGCGTGGTTCGTCGAGCGCGGCTACGACGTCGCGATGGGCGCGCGGCCGATGGCGCGGCTCGTGGAGAAGGCGCTCAAGAAGCCGCTCGCCGAGGCGATCCTCTTCGGCACGATCGGCAAGGGTGGCAAGGCGATGGTCGACTGCGTGAACGGCGAGATCGCGCTGACCTACGAGGCGCTCTGATCGGCGCCCGACGAGTTGCGGGCGAGCAGGCCGCAGGCGGCGCTCACGTCCGCGCCGCGCGGCCAGCGGGTGAAGGCGAGCAGGCCGAGCGACCGCAACCTCGCGTGGAAGGCGAAGGTCGCCTCGCGCGTCGGCGCCTCGAAGGGGCTGCCCGGGAACGGGTTGTGCGGGATCAGGTTCACCGTGCAGGGGATCCCGTGCAGCAGTGCGGCCAGGCGGTCGGCGTCCTCGAGCGCGTCGTCGTGGCCGCGCAGCAGCACGTACTCGATGAAGAAGCGGCGGCGGGGATCACGCGCGGTCGCCTCGCGCAGCGCCTGCAGCAGCGCCCCGATCGGCCAGCGGCGCGTCTGCGGCATCACGGCGGCGCGCTGCTCGTCGGTCGTGCCGTTGAGCGAGAGCGCGAAGCTGCACGGGCTCTCGCGCAGGAAGCGCTCCATGCCGGGCAGCACGCCCGAGGTGGAGACGGTGATGCGGGAGGCGCGCAGCTCGAGCAGGGGCTCCTGCAGCACGCGCGTCGCGGCGAGGACCTCGTCGAGGTTGTCGAGCGGCTCGCCCATGCCCATGAAGACGACGTTGCGGACGGGCGCCTCCGGCGGCGCGAGCGACGCGGCGAGGAGCACCTGCGCCACTTGCTCGCCGGCCTCGAGGTTGCGGACGAACTTGAGGCGCGCGGTGGCGCAGAAGGCGCAGGTGCGGGTGCAGCCGGCCTGCGTCGAGAGGCAGACCGTGGTGCGGCCGCGGACCGGGATGAGCACGGTCTCGATCTGCGCGCCGTCGAGCTGCAGCAGGAGCTTGGTCGTGCCGTCCGCGCCCGTCGTGCGCGCGTGCAGCTGCAGCGAGGGCAGGCCGATCGCGGCCATCGCCTCGCGCAGGCCGGCGGGCAGCGCTGCGGGTGAGGCGGCGGCGTCGGTCGGAAGCGTGGCGAGCCAGCGGCGCACGTCGTTGGCGAAGGCGCGGCCGCCCGGCAAGGACTGCAGCTCGGCCCTCGTGAGGCCCGGCAGCGTGCGTCTGGGCGTGCCGAGCCCCTCGACCCGGAGCGTCGTCATGAGGGGCGGCCCGCGCGGCGATCGTTCACGAGCCCTGCTTCTCCTTCTTCGCCGCGACCCAGCCCGGCTTGTTCACCTGCGGCGCGCGGGAGATCGCGAGCGCGCCGGCCGGCACGTCCTGCGTCACGGTCGTGCCCGCGCCGACGTAGGCGCCGTCGCCCACCGTGACGGGCGCGACGAGCTGCGTGTCGGAGCCGATGAAGACGCCGTCGCCGAGCACCGTGGCGTACTTGTGCACTCCGTCGTAGTTGCAGGTGATCGTGCCGGCGCCGACGTTGCACTTCGCGCCGATCGTCGCGTCGCCGAGGTAGGCGAGGTGGTTCGCCTTGCTGCCGCGACCGACCTTCGTCTTCTTGGTCTCGACGAAGTTGCCGATGTGCACCTCTTCGGCGAGCTCCGTGCCCGGGCGAAGGCGCGCGAAGGGGCCGATGATCGAGCGCGCGCCGACGACCGCCTCCTCGAGCACCGAGTAGGCCTTGAGCTCGACGTTCTCTCCGACGATCGAGTCCGTGAGCACGCAACCCTGTCCGATCCGCGTCCCGGCGCCGACGATCGTGCGGCCGGCCAGCCGGACGGACGGGCCGAGCTCGACGTCGGGCGCGAGCCGGACCGAGGCGTCCACGAAGGTGGAGGCGGGGTCGACGATCGTGACGCCCTCGATCATGTGGCGATCGAGGATCCGGCGGCGCAGCACTGCGGCGACGGTGGCGAGCTCGCGCTTGTCGTTGACGCCCGCGACCTCCTCGTGCGGCGCGACGATCGCGACCGCCGGCGTCCGCTCCCGCGCGGCCATCGCGACGATGTCGGTCAGGTAGAGCTCGCCCTGCGCGTTGTCGGGGCGGATCTCTGCGAGCGCGCGCCAGAGGAAGGCGGCGTCGACGTCGTAGATCCCCGCGTTGCACTCGCCGATGGCGCGCTGGGCGGCGTCGGCGTCCCTGTGCTCGACGATCGCCGTGACCGCGCCCGCGCCGTCGCGCACGACGCGGCCGTAGCCCGTGGGATCGGGCGGGATCATCGACAGGAACGCGACCGGGCTCGTGCGGCCCGCCGCCTGCAGCCGCTCGAGCGTCGTGGGGGTGAGCAGCGGCACGTCGCCGTACAGGATCAGCACGCGTCCGGCGTGGCCCGCGAGCGCGTCCTGCGCCTGCCCCACGGCGTGAGCGGTGCCGAGCTGTTCGGCCTGCAGGGCGAAGGCGAGCGGCGCCTTCGGAAAGCAGCGCAGGACGGTCGCCTCCACCTCGGCCGCCTGGTGGCCGACCACGACGACGATCGGGCCGCAGCCGAGCGCGAGCGCGGCCTCGATCGGCCATGCGACGAGCGGCAGACCGGCGGCCTCGTGCAGCACCTTCGCGCGCGGGCTCTTCATGCGCGTGCCTTTACCGGCGGCGAGGACGACGGCGGCGTGCGGGATCGGGGGCATGGCGCCGGACCCTAGGGAAGGCGCACCGGAAGGGTCAACGAGCGCGCCAATCGTGCGCGTGGACCGGGGCGGCCCCGGCCGGGTACGCTGCCCCTTCCTTCAGAGGTACCTCTCGCGTGACCACGCCCCCGTCGCCCATCCGCGTCGCCATCGTCGAAGACGATCCGCTCCAGCTCGAGCTCGTGGCGCGGACGCTCCGCGCGCACGCGGACCTCGAGGTCGTCGGCACGTTCTCCCGCGGCTCGGACGCGGTAGAGGCGCTCACCGTCGGCGGCGTCGGCGTGCGCGTGGTCGTGGTGGATCTGGGCCTGCCCGACATCTCCGGCGCCGAGGTCGCGCGCCGCCTGCGCAGCGGCCCGAACCCTCCCGAGATCGTGGTGCTCACCGCGCATGGCGATCGCGCGATGGCGCTCGAGGCGCTGATGGCGGGCGCGTCGGGCTACCTGCTCAAGGGCGCGCCGACGGAGGTCGCGGCCGCGATCCGCACGGCGGCTGCCGGCGGATCGACGATCGCTCCGGCGATCGCCCGCTACCTGCTCGACGAGATCCGCGTGCCCGTGGCCGGCGGCGGTCGAGCGCCGCTGCGGGATGAGGGTGGCCGGTTGGTCGGTCCCGACGGCGAGCCGGACGAAGAGGACGATCGGCCAGCGCTGACGCGTCGCGAGCGCGAGGTGCTCGGGCTGCTCGCGAAGGGCTCGACGTACGAGGAGACGGCCCGGATGCTCGGGATCTCGCTGGGCACCGTGCAGAGCCACGTGAAGCGGCTCTATCGGAAGCTCGAGGTCAGCTCGAAGGCCGAGGCCGCCGCCGAGGCGGTGCGGCGCGGGCTCGCCGGGCCGTGACGCGGGCGCCGGCGCCGTGCCGGCCGGCAATACGGCCCGACGCGTCGATCAGGCGTACGAGGCCGCGAGCCTTCGCAGCCCCTCGTCGATCGTGACGAGCGGCTCGTAGCCGAGCTCGCGGCGGATCGCCGAGATGTCGTACCACTGTGCGTGGCAGAGCTGCACGGCG
>CAYHCR010000457.1:0-1798 GCA_964354895.1 uncultured Myxococcales bacterium
CGGGAGGACAGTCCTGCGGGTCCGTGCCGTCCGGGCAGAGCCCCGTGCCCTCGGGCTCGTCGCAGTGGCCGTCGTTCGTCCACGCGCAGGGCCCCTCGCCGCCGGCCCCACCCGCGCCGCCGCCACCCGCGCCGCCCGCGCCCGGCTCCGGCAGGCCCGGCACGATCAGGTTGCGGCACGCGACGCGTTCGGGCGCGAACTGCGGCGGATACGAGCGCGAGAGCGAGCCGCGGTGGTCGGGATCGAGGACCAGATCGGGCAGCTTCACGACGACGCAGCTGCCCGGCGAAGGCGCGTCGGTGAAGGCGAAGAGGCTCCCGTCGTGGCACTCGATCGGCGTCACCTCGCCCGGCAGCGCGCGGAAGTCCCCGCGCGCGTCGCGGACCGAGAGGGCGCCGAGGAGATCGTCGCCGAGCGGAAAGACGGCCGCGCGCAGGTAGTCGCAGCGGCCGGCTTCGGTCCACGCCGGCGTGTGCGAGGCGTCGAAGGAGGCGGGGCCGGTGAGGATCGGATCGAGCGGCGAGAGCACGAGCTCGTGGTTCGCGAGCGCGGCCGCGGTCAGGTTGAACGAGTGCGCCCAGACGCCCGAGTCGAGCAGGTGATCGAGCACGGTGCCGCCGAGCGCCGGATCGGCGGACGCCTCGAGGCGGGCCTGGAACTCCGCGCGCACCGAGCTCTCGGTGGCGTTGACCTCGTCGACGAGGCGCTGGATGTAGACCATCGCCTCGTCGATCACGTAGGCGCGCAGCGCGTCGCGGATCGGCTGCACGATCGGCTGGAAGAGCGCCTCGAGCAGATCGGAGACGCGCAGGTTCACGCCGAAGCCGTTGAGGAAGTCCTGCAAGGAGATCAGCCACTCGGGCGCGACCGAGCGCGTGAGGCTCTCGTAGTCGATCGCGGTCACGCGATCGGACCAGTCGACGAGCGGCTGGAAGAGCGCCGTGAGCTGCGCGCCCGAGTAGCCCAGCGTCGGATCGACGCCGGTCAGCGGCTGGTTCAGCAGCGCCGAGGTGTTCGCGATCGTCTCGGCGAAGATCGGCAGGAAGTCCCACAGATCGTCGTGGAGCCGATCGGAGATCTTGTCGAAGGCGGAGGGCAGCTCGTTGCCGCCGGCGTCGAAGCGCGGCTGCAGGAGCCCGACGTACGTGAAGTAGGTCGAGAAGAGCACGGGGCAGCTCGCGGCGCAGTCGGTCTCGTCGTCGTCGGTGCCGAGCACGCCGTCCGTCCCCGGCTGCACGAGCAGCTCGAAGCCGTCGGGATCGCTGAGATCCTGCAGCCGCGCGATCGTGGCGATGATCGAGCTGCGGAGCTGCTCCCGCTCCTCGTCGATCGCGGAGAGATACATCGGCACGAGCGTCACGTGATCGGCGGGCCCGAACGGCGCGTCCACGAGCAGCGTGTAGAGATCGACGCCGGGGTTCGCGAGCTCCGTCGCGACGTACGCCTCCATCGCCGGCCCCGACATGAGGTTCCAGACGGGCGCGGTGCGGTCGAAGTAATTGCGCAGCACGAAATCGCGCGGGAGCTCGTGCGCGAGCGCCTCGGCAGAAAAGTCCTCCGGCGCGAGCCGGTACGCCGCCTCCTGGATCATCGACTCCGCGACGATGTGTCGCACGACGTTGGCGAAGCCCTCGACGCGGCCGAGCGTGACGGGCGTGAGCGTGAAGGTCTCGCCGGTGAGCGTGTTGACGAGGTGGTGGCCGACGCCGTCCGCGGCGCCGTGCGCGAAGCAGCCCATCGCGTAGGCCCGCTCGGCGTCGTTGGTGCCAACCATCAGCACCGTGAACGCCCCGCGCAT
>CAYHCR010000457.1:1808-4234 GCA_964354895.1 uncultured Myxococcales bacterium
AAGACGATGTTGTCGGGGCCGACGGCGCCTGCACGGAAGGCCTGCGGGTGGTCGCGGACGGCGCGGGCGTCGCGCGCGCTCCAGATCACCTCGTGGCCCGAGAGCATCAGGCGCACGGGGCCGGTGCCGCCGCCGTCGATCACGGCCTGCCGGACGCGGTTGGCGAGCGCGATGTGGACGCGCGTCGTGTAGGCCGACGCGGGCGTCGCGGCGACGAGCAGCGCGATCGCGACCAGCGCCGACGCAGAGCGGCGGACAGACATGCGAAGACTCCCGGAAGAGACGTTCCCGCCATCGTAGCCGATCGACCGCGCCGGCCGGCGTTGCCGCTCGTCGCGGCGCCGTGCCACAGTCCGGTCGCCCGCATGCACGACCTCATCGTCCTCAGTGACCTGCACATCGGCCGCGGCCGCAACCGCCGGACGGGCCGCTACCACACGCTCGAGACCTTCTTCTTCGATGAAGATCTCCGTCGCTTCTTCGGCTCGCTCGTCGCCGACGCCAAGGCGCGCGCGACCCCGCTGCGGATCGTCTTCAACGGCGACACCTTCGATCTGCTCCGCCGCGATCCGCTGCCGCAGACCGGGGAGTCGTACCGCGAGCAGCGCTTCGGCCCCGACCTCACGCCGGTGCGCGCGGCCGCGGTGCTCGCCGAACACCTCGCGGGCCACGCGGTCTTCGTCGAGGCGCTCGTCGACGTGCTGATCGCGGGCCACGAGCTGATCTTCCTTCCGGGCAACCACGACCTCGAGCTGCAGTGGGAGCCGGTGCAGGAGGAGCTGCGGCGGACCGTGCAGGAGCGGCTGGTCGCGCGCGCCGCGGCGGAGCCTGCGGAGGGGCTCAAGCGCCTCTCCTTCCGCGACTGGTTCCACCACGAGCCCGGCCGCATCTGGATCGAGCACGGCTGCCAGTACGACGACGAGTGCTCGTTCCGCTTCCCGCTGCGGCGCGCGCTCGGCGAGGCGATCGCGGACACCGATCAGCTCGAGCTCGATCTCCCGCTCGGCTCGTTCCTGCAGCGCTACCTGTTCAATGGCTTCGGGCCGATCACCTTCATCGTGCCGAGCACGCGCGCCAACGCCCGCTACCTGCGCTACCTGCTCGTCAACGAGCCGCGGCTGCTCGCGCAGGTCTTCGCGAGCCACATCCCCTTCATCGTGCAGTTCCTCCGGCGGCTCGCGCAGAAGGGCGTCACCTCCGCGAGGCCGGTCGAGGAGGCGCACCAGGCGCGGCTCGCCGAGTTGGCGGCGGAGAGCGGGCTCGGCGAGACGCTCACGGCGATCGACGCCCTCAAGCTCGTCGGCGGCGATCTCGTCACGACGGCGCGCGAGTACGGCAAGCAGGGCCTGCGCGGCTCGGCGATCGCGCTGGTCTCGGCGCTCTCGGCGGCGGCGCTCTGGTTCTCCGGCTTCGACGCGATCCAGGGCGTCGACGTCTTCGGGATGAAGACGGTGCTCTTCGTCGCGATGAACATCCTGCTGACGGCGTGCGTGGCCGGGCTGCTGATCTTCGCGCTGCTGCGCCAGCCGGCGACGGCCGCCGCGGGCCCTCTGAGGCGCAGCGCGCAGAAGATCGCAGAGCTGCTCGACGTGCCCCTCGTCACGTTCGGCCACACGCACGACGAGGTGATCCACCGGCTGTCGCGCGCCGCGGGCGCCGAGGGCTGGTACTTCAACACCGGCACGTGGATCGCCGTCTTCACGCACGACGTGCTGATCCCGCGTGAGCGCGTGCAGTACACCTTCCTGCGCGTGCGCGAGCTCGAGGGCGAGCTGCTGCACTGGAGCCCGGGCCGCGGCGAGGCGACCGCGGTGATCCTGCTGGATGATCTGGCCCACGAGACGCCGAGCGCGCAGGCCGACGTCTCGGTCGGTCAGGCGGGTTGACCTACTCGCAGAGCGACGGCAAGGCCTGCAGCTCCTGCAGCAGCTCCGTGTAGCTCTCGATGCGCCGGCCCGCGTAAGCCGCGTCGTCGAACTGGTAGTAGACGCGGTGATCGAGCCCCGCGATCCCGTAGGCCTCGACGTCGGTGTCGGTGTTGCCGAAGGCCCAGGTGGGACGCAGACCTTTCCCTGCCAGCGCCGTCAGCTCCTCGAGCTTGTAGGTCGACGCGTTCGAGCCGAGCGCGCCCGTCAGCCCCGTCGTCGTGTGCACGACGCCGGGCGGGAAGCCGTTGAGATCGAGGAATTCGCGCGTGCGCCCGACGAGGAACTCGGGGCGGGCGGTCATGTACATCGGGTGGTAGCCCTTGCTCGCGAGGATCGACAACGCGGCCGCCGCGTCCGGGTGGACGGTCGGCAGATCGCCCGTCAGGAGCGCGGTGAACTCCTCGCTCTCCGTGCCTGTGAGCGTGCCGTCGACGTCGGTGACGAAGAGCGGGGCGCCGCGCGGGACGACCTCGAGGAAGACGTCGGTCGACGAGAGAT
>CAYHCR010000458.1:0-4232 GCA_964354895.1 uncultured Myxococcales bacterium
CCTCGCCCGACGGCAGCGTCCTCGACCCGCAGGCCGTCGGCGGGCGGGCCTGACGTCCGCTCAGCGCACCTTGACCCCGACCCCGGCGCGCGACAGCACATGGGTGACCGCCCCGCCTGCGTCACGCAGAAACACGATCGACACCTCTCCGGCCCCGGGGAAATCGCCGGAGAAGTGGTCGAGCGCCACCTGACGCAGCTCGACCTCGAAGGCGCCGCCGAGCACGCTCGCGAGCAGGACCCGGTCGGCCGCGCGCACCTCGGTCACCGTGCCGTCGAGGATCCCGTCACTCTCCCAGGTGCCTGCATATCCGCCCCACGTCGCCGGGTCGGTCTTCCAGTGGGCCGGCGGCTCGATGCCCTCCGGCGCCAGATAGTGGTCGATCGCCTGGAAGGCGACGGCGTAAGGGTCCGCGTCCTGTACGTTGTAGAGCGTCACGACCGCGAAGCCGCGCGCCGGCACCATCATCATCATCGCCCTCGTGCCGAGCCCGCGCCCCGAGTGGAAGACGACGTCGAGCCCCTTGTACGTCTGCTGCTCGAGGCCGTAGCCGTAGAAGGAGTCCGGTCGCTCGAGGGTCGCTGCGTGTGGCTCCATCATCGACCTCCGCCGTGCGTCGGACAGGACGGCCGCGTCCCCGCTCATCAGGAAGCGCGCGAACCTGGCGACGGTCCCGGCGGTCGCCATGGACCCCATGGACGGCGCCTCGAACGGGCAGCCATGCAGGTCGAGATCGCGCACGTCGAGCGTGCCGTCGTCGTTCCGGATGTGTGGATGGGCCCAGCTGCGGGTCGCCACGGTCGCGTTGTCGAACGCGATGTCGGCCATCCCGAGCGGATCGAAGACGAGCGTGCGCACCAGCTCGGGGTACGGCGCGTCGCCCAGCTCCTGCAGGACGGCCCCGGCGAGGTTGTAGCCCTCGTTCGAGTAGATGTGTGCGCGGCCCGTCTCGAGCCACTGCGTGTGGATCGTCTCCGCCCAGTGGTCCTCGATCGAGGTCTCGCACTTCGACCACGACGCGTTCGTCAGCGGTGTGTCGTCCGGGAGCCCGCTGGTGTGGGTCAGCAGGTGCGGCGTCGTGATCGGCGCGACCGGGGTGTTCGCCAGCGCGAAGCCGCCGTAGAGGCGCTCGACCGGCGCAGAGAGATCGAGCGCGCCGCGGTCGGCGAGGACCATCAGCGCTGCAGCGGTCATGCTCTTCGTGATGGAGAACAGGTGAAAGTACGTGTCGTCGGTGACGAGCGACTCGGGCTCCCGGATGTGGCGGAGCCCGAACGGCCGGGTGGTGATGGTGCCGTCGTAGACCACCGCGAGGGCGGCGCCGGGGACGCCGTTGGCCGCGAGGAAGGCGTCCATGTCGGCGCTCGTGGCGTCGAAGGCGGCCGCAGGGTCGACGGGAGCAGGCTCGACGGGAGGATCGCCTGCCGGGGCGTCGTCACACGCGGTCGCCACGGCCGCCACGGCCAGCAGCACCAGCCACGCCTGCGTCAAGGTTGCACGGAGGGCGTTCGACGTCTTGTTCATGTCGCTCCAGCGCCGGCGAGGGGCGACGGCGTGGCTGCGCTAATCTGGTTCGACCCTCGACGCAATCCTTCGCCACGACGGGCGCGTCGGGCGCGCGTCCGCGGGCCGGCGTGGACAGCCGCACCCTCGCGCGCGATCGTGCCGGCGAGCGGGCCACGCACGGTCCGCGGGGAGTCGCTCGTGCCCAGCCCCTCCGCCCGTCGCGCCGGACGAGGCCTCGTCTTCGCTGCTGCACTCATGCTCGCCGGCTGCCTGTCGGTGGACGGGCCCGACGCCCGGGAGGGCAAGGGGGGCGGCGGCGGCGTGGCGCTCGATCCCGGCTGCACCTCGGACGGGGACTGCCCGGGAGCGCGCTGTGTCTTCGGCGCGCCCGAGGGCTGCGTCGCGCCGGCCTGCGTCGCGCCCGGCCACTGCGCCGGGGCGATCGGCGAGACGGGCGATCTGCTCCCCTGCACGGTCGACGCCGCCTGCGCGAGCGGGAGTTGCGCGCCCACGGGCTCGTGTCGTCGACTCTGCGACAGCTTCGCCGACTGCCCGACGGCCTTCGACTGCGTCGCGCTCGGCACGCCCGACGGCGGCCTCGTCGACTCGTGCGTGGGCGCGGGCGGCGCGCTCGGGCTGCGGCTCTGCGGCCTGCGGGACGCCCCGCCGTGCGACGCGGGCCTCCGCTGCACGCTGTTCTACGATGCGGAGCGCACCCGGGGCTTCTCGGCCGCGTGCGTCGCGGACGATCCGGCGCTCCTGCCCGATCTCGCGGCGTGCACCGGCGGCGGCGCGTGCCACGGCGGGATCTGCGCGATGGACGACTGCGCCGATCCCGAGGGCTGCCCCGCGGCGGTAGGGCGCTGCGTCTCGCCCTGCCTCGCCGACGCGGACTGCCGCTTCCCCACCGAGTGCGAGGAGAAGAACGACGGCTTCTTCGCGTGCGACGCCGGATGCCTCGATCGAAGGGGCTGCCGGAGCGGACAGCTCTGCGCGGCGGTCCCGTCGGACGCAGGACCCACGGCGACCTGCCTCGAGCCCGTCGACCTCCTCGCGACGGGCGCGCCGTGCCGCGCGGACGTCGACTGCACCTCGGACCTCTGCGTGGCCGGCGACGCCGCCGGAGAGAAGCTCTGCAGTGAGCTCTGCAACCCGCTCGACGGGGCGGCCTCGTGCGCCGCGAACGGCCTGCCCGACCTCCCGTGCGTCGTCGTGCGGCCGGACGACGCGCACCCGCAGCGCGGCGTCACGGCCTGCGCCTTTCCTTGAAGCGCGCGCGGGAGGGCCCGACGCCGCCGTGACGTGCGTCAGCCCTCCCCGCGCAGACCGAGCAGCTCGCGCTGCGCGCGGCCCGACCGCGCGTCAAACGGGCGGTGCGATCGCCCCGACGCCCGCCCGCCCGACCGCCTCCTTGAGCGCGGTGAGCAGCAGCTCGACGCGCGGCGGCGGCCGGCGCGCGGTCGGCAGCGCCGCGAAGAGCGCGACCTCCTTCCAGCGCCAGGCGGCGCAGACCCGGACGAGCGAGCCGTCGCGCAGGTCGTCGATCACCTGGTAGTCGGGCAGCACGCCGAAGCCGACGCCGCAGCGCACGAGCGCCCGCACGGCGTCGCCCGTGTTCGCGCGCGCGCGCTCGCTCACGGTCACCTCCTCGACGCGACCGCGCGGCCCCTCGAACGTGAACGGCCCGCCCGGCGCGACGAGCGTGTGACGCACCCACGGCGCGCCCGCGAGGGAGGAGGGGCGCGTCGCGTCCCGCCACAGCGACGCGAGCGCGGGCGTCGCGACGATCGGCTCCTCGAAGGTGCAGAGGCGGCGCAGCCCGAGCTCCGAGTCGCGCGGCCGCCCGAGCCGGATCGCCAGATCGAAGCGGCCGTCGACGAGGTCCTGCAGCGCGTCGTCGCAGACGAGCTCGAACTGCAGCTGCGGGTGGAGCGCCGCGAGCCGACCGGCGACCGGCGCGACGAAGCGGCGACCGAGATCATGTGTCGTCGCGATGCGCAGCGTGCCGACCGGCGTGCCGCGGTGGAGCTCCACGAGATCGGTCACCTCGCGCGTCGCGTCGAGCACCTTGCGCGCGACGGGGAGCAGGCGCTCGCCCGCCTGCGTGAGCCGCACCCGCCGCGTCGTGCGCTCGAGCAGCCGCAGGCCGCAGCGCGCCTCGAGGGCGCGGAGCTGATCGCTCACGACGCTCTTGCCGAGGCCGAGCGCGCGGCCGGCGGCCGTGAAGGAGCCGTGGGCGGCGACGGCCTGAAAGACGACGAGGAGCGGGAGATCTCGCGGACGGAACATCGTCCGATTCTACCGGACAGTCCGTCCGCCGCGCGGTCTCTACCGGCCTGGGGTCGTCGGGCGCACCTTCCCTGCACCGACGATCGAGTCGGCCCTCCCGATGGAGCCCCGATGACCCCCGAGCAGGCCCGCGCGCTGATCTCCCCCTTCTACGACGTGCTCACCCGCCCCGCCGGCAAGGACGTCGCGGCAGCGATCGAGGGCTGCACCACGCCCGACTGGCGATCGAACGGCAGCGCCGGCCAGAGCAAGAGCCGCGCGGAGTTCATCGGGCAGGTCGGCGGCTTCGGAAAGCTCCTGCCGGATCTGGCGTGGAAGATCGAGGAGGTGCTCGTCGCGGGCGACCGCATCGTGGTGCGCAGCGAGGCGACGGGCACGCCGGCCGGCGAATTCTTCGGGGTCCCGGTCACCGGCCGGTCGTTCCGGATCCTCGCGAT
>CAYHCR010000459.1:0-4225 GCA_964354895.1 uncultured Myxococcales bacterium
CCGTCGCGCGCAGCCTCGCGAAGAACGCCTCGCTCCAGAGCGTGGGGTTCGTCTTCGGGGAGAAGGGATCGAAGAGGATCGCGTCGAGGCCGGGCGGGACCTGCGCCAGCGTCTCCCGCGCGTCGCCCGTGAGCAGCCGCCACGTGAGCCCAGGGCGCCGGGCCTCGCCCTCGCGCAGCAGCTCGGCGACGAGGGGCGCCAGCGGCGCGAGGAACGGGAAGTGCTGCGGCTCGTCGAGCGCGAGCCGGAGCGCGTCGAGATCGTGCTCGAGCGAGACGAGTTCGAGCGCTCGCCCCTCGCGGGCCCCGTCCTGGTGCGCGCCCGCCGCGTGCAGCAACGCCGCTGCGTTCGCGCCCGCGCCGAGGCCCACGTCGAGCACCCGCAGCGGCGGCCCGTCCGCCGCGAGCGCCGCGCGCAGCCCGAGCCCGTCGACGTAGAGCGCGTTGCCCTCGACCCACGGACCCACGCCGGGGTGCATGGTCTCGCCGGAGGGCAGGTGGCGGATCGCGTGGCTGCCGCCGCGCAGCGCGATCCGCTCGAACGAGCCGCGCACGCTCACGGGAGCGACCCCCGCACCTCGGCCTCGCGGTGCGCCGCGTGGAAGGCCGGGAAGCGACCCTCGAGGATCGCCTCCCGCGCGCGCCGGATCAGCGTCTGAAAGTAGTGCAGATTATGGAGCGCCAGCAGGCGTCGGCCCGCGATCGAGCGCCACGAGCAGAGGTGGCGAAGGTAGGCCCGCGAGTGGTTCGAGCACGTCGGGCAGCCGCAGTCCGCCTGCAGCGGCCGCTCGTCGTGCCGGTAGACCTCCTTGCGCGCGCGCAGGACGCCGCCGTCGACGAAGGCGTAGCCCTGCTGCGCCATGAGCGTCGGGATGATGCAGTCGAACATGTCTGCGCCTGCCGCGATGGCGGCGAGCAGATCGCGCGGCATGCCGATGCCCATCACGTAGCGGGGGCGCTCGGCCGGCAACAGGGGCGCGGCGAAGGCGAGCATCTCGTGCAGCGCCGCCGTCTTCTCTCCGACGGCGAGCCCGCCGAGCGCGACGCCGTGGAACGGCATCGCGCCGATCGCCTCCGCGCTCTCCTCCCGCAACCGGCGATCGAGCGGGCCCTGCACGATCCCGAAGATCGCCTGCCCGGTGTCGCGCGCCTGCGCCGCCTCGAGGCTGCGGGCCGCCCAACGGTGCGTGCGCTCCATCGCCGCCCGCGCGGTGGGCTCGTCCACCGTCGAGGGCACGCAGACGTCGAGCGCCATCATGATGTCGCTGCCGAGCGCCTGCTGGATCGCCACGCTCGACTCGGGCGTCAGCTTCACGCGGCCGACGTTCGGCGCGCGGAAAGCAGCGCCGGTCTCGTTCACGTGGCAGTCCTTCGCCAGCGAGAAGACCTGGTAGCCGCCGGAGTCCGTCAGCACGAGCCCGTCCCAGCCCATGAAGCGCGCGACGCCGCCCATCCGCTCGATGGTGCCTTCGCCGGGGCGCAGGTGCAGGTGGTACGTGTTCGAGAGCGCGATCCGCGCGCCGCCCGTGGCGATCTCCGGCGACGAGAGCGCCTCGATCGCGCCGTGCGTGGCGACCGGCATGAAGGTGGGCGTCAGGACGGCGCCCTTGCGCGTGTGCAGGACGCCCGCGCGGGCGCCCGTCGGATCGGTGGCGATGGCTTCCCAGCGGACGGACATGATCGGGCGGGCGTTCTATCCTCCGGAGCGGAGGTCCGCCATGCGTTCGTCGCTGCCGCCCCTGCTGGTGTTGCCCCTGCTCAGCGCCTGCGCGCTGCCCCCGCCCGCCGAGCTCGTCGCGGATGGTCCGTACGCCGTCGTCGCCGCGGCCGACGGCAGCTGCACCGCCGCGAGCGCGCCGATGCTCGGGCCGTGGGACGTCGCCGCCTCGGGCCCGCTCGTCGGCGCGCTGGTCTTCGTGCGGCAGGCGGACTCCACCGCAGAGCTGTCCGCGCTGGCGTGGCGGCTCGCGATCGAACCGGGGGGGACCGTCGTCCACGAGGGCGAAGGGTTGCCACCGCTCACGTGGGAGCTCGCCGAGGACGGCACCTCGGTCGCGGTCGCGATCGTCGAGTTCGTGCCGGCCGGCGCGATGGCGCCGCTGCTGGTCGCGGGCGCACCGCTGGCGATCGTCGGCGCAAAGCTGCCCTTCTACTTCGAGCTGGCGGCGGCGGCGGACGACGGCACGACCGCCGGCTCCCTCGCGATGGCGCCGGAGCTCTGCAACGGCTGCCTCGACGTGGTGCCTGCGACGGCCGGGGTGCAGGTCTGCGCCGCGGGCGCGCCGGTCGGGTGTTCGGCGGCGCTGGCGGGCGCGTTCACGTGCGGGGGGACGCCATGAGGCTGTGGGCGATCGCGGCGCTGATCGCAGGGGCGGGGTGCGTGGAGACGTCGAGCGGGGCCGGCCCGGCGGATGGGCGCACGCCGGTCGATCCCTGCGGCAACGAGAGTCTCGACGATGGCGAGGACTGCGACGGCGTCCTCAGACGCGATCGCGACGCGACCGCGACCTGCACGAGCAAGTGCCTCTACAACCGGTGCGGCGATCGCGAAGTGCTCGACGGAGAGAACTGCGACGGCTCGCAGGACTGCCCCGACGACTGCAACCTGGCGCAGTGCCGCGACGGCGACGTCGACGAAGACGAGGAGTGTGATCCCCTCGCGGGGCTCGGCCCCTGCTCGAATGAATGCAAGCTCTGCGGCAACGGGCAGCTCGATCCGGGGGAGAGCTGCGACGTCGCGGAGGGCGGTTACTGCTTCCTCGACTGCGAGAGCTTCTGCGGCGACCGCGCTCGGAGCGAGCTCGAAGCGTGCGACGAGGGAGCGACGCATCCGTCGGGCTCGAGTTGCGACAGTTCGTGCCGCGAGCGTCGCTGCGGCGACGGGGTGGTCTCCGACTCCGAGGCCTGCGATGGCGGCCCCGGCTGCGGCGGCGAGTGCCGGTTCCTCGACTGTCGGGCGCGGGACATGTCGATGGGCTGGAACCAGCTCTTCGCGCTGGTCGGTGACGGTGCGCTCCTCTCGACCGGACTGGATGACAACGGCGCGCTCGGCAGGCCCGACGGCCCGGGCGAGGCGACGGGAACGCCGGAGCTCCGGGAAGGTCAGCCGCTCTGGCGCGTCGTCGGAGGACAGGAGGTCGCGCTCGGGATCGACGCCGACGGTGGCCTCTGGTCGTGGGGCTCCAACCGCCTCGGGGGACTCGGCGTCGGCGATCTCGAACCGCGCGCGGGTCGGAACCGGGTCCTCGTCCCGCGTCCGGTCGTCGACGCCGCGTTGACGATGACGACGGCTGCGGCCGTCGACGTCGACGGCGCGATCTGGGTGTGGGGCTCCGACGCTTCTGAGTTGCTCGCGGACGGGGAGGAGGCGGCGCGTGCGCAGGCGTGTGGCGCCGATCGCACCGGCTGCTGGCAGGAGCGCCGGGTTGGAACGCCCCGTAAGATCGACGCGGAGGGGACGCGCTTCCGGTCGGTCGCCGGCGTGACCCAGACGTTCGTGGCGATCTCCGAAGGCGGCTCGTTGTGGGGCTGGGGACGCAACCTCGAACAGCAGCTCGGCAATCTCGAGCTCCCGAGCTCCTGTCGGGATGGCTTCGACGGCGAGATCACCTGCTCCGCAAAGCCCCGCCAAATCGTCGCGGGTCCCGTCGATCACGTCGCCCCGGGCGGCAACGTGACGCTTTGGAGCGAGGGAACGAGGCTGTTCGCGATGGGCCACCTCGTCTTCGTCGGTGGGCCCGACGAGAAGCGAGGTGTGCCGTGGGAGCTCCCAAGGCCCGAGGGCGCGCCCGACGTCGGTTACATCACGCTCACCTTCGGCGAGTACCACGGCTTCGCGCTGCGAGCCGACGGCGTCCTGCTCGGACTCGGCGTCAACAGCGAAGGCATGCTCGGGCTCGGGACGATCGAACCCGGTGGGACGCGCGGTCTGACGGAGGTCCCGCTCCCGGGCGAGGTCCGCAAGGTCGCTGCGACGTTCCGAAGCAGCGCCGCGTTGCTCGCGGACGGGCGGATCTTCGCATTCGGTAGCGGCGAACACGGGCGCTTCGGCGACGGAGAGATCGCGCCGCACTCCGTCGCGACGCCGTTCGAAGTACCGCTCGTCTGCCCGTAGCTACCGCCGCGGGAACAGCTCGAGCAGCTCGCTCAGGATGCGGTGGGTCATCCCCCAGATGACCTCGCCGTCGACGCGCCAGCACGGCAGCTGCAGCGTCACCGGCCCCTTC
>CAYHCR010000460.1:0-4221 GCA_964354895.1 uncultured Myxococcales bacterium
ATGCTCGCGAAGGGCAACCGCGGGACCGAGGTCACGGAGGCCTACAAGGCGCACGGCGGGTTCTATCTGGGCTCGATCGGAGGTCCGGCGGCGCGGCTCGCGCAGGACTGCATCAAGAAGGTCGAGGTGCTCGAGTACCCGGAGCTCGGCATGGAGGCGGTCTGGCGGATCGAGGTCGTCGACTTCCCGGCCTTCATCGTCGTCGACGACAAGGGCAACGACTTCTTCGCCGCCTTCGCGCCCGCGAAGCCCGGCTCGCTGGCGGTCGTCGACTGAAGGTGCGGGTCAGTGCACGTGGCGGGGCGGCTGGGCGGCGACGAGCGCCTCGACCGCCCGCTTCACGCGCGCCTGCATCCGCGGCGGGAGCGGGCCGTCGCCCTTGAGCGCCGACGCGGCCTTCAGGACGCGCTTGAGCGCCTCGCAGGCCGCGCCACAGAAGGCGCAGCCGGAGAGGTGACGATCCATCTCTTCGCAGCTGCCCGCGTCGAGCTCGCCCTCGATCCGCTGCGACAGCAGCGTGATCGCGTCGGGGCAGGCCGCGGGTCGGTGCGCGCCGGCGCCGATCGGGTTTGCGAGCAGATCCTTGAGCTTCGCGCGCGCGCGGTGGAGGCGGCTCTTGAGCGCGGCGACGGAGAGCCCGAGCGCCTCCGCGGCCTCCGGCGCCTCGAGCCCCTCCAGATCGCGCAGCAGCACGACCTCGCGCAGCTCCTCGGGCAGGGCCGCGAGCGCGGCCTCCACCATCGCCGAGAGCTGCCGGGAGCTGGCGTCGGCCTCGGGCGAGGGCCCCTCGGAGGCGGTCGAGAGCGCCCTCTCGAGCGGCTCGGACGGCGCGTTCTTCGCGCCCCGCCGGCGACGCAGGCACGAGGTGCGCACGAGCGGGAAGGCCCACGACGTCAGCGACGAGCGCCCCTCGAACTGCGGGAGGTGCCGCGCGATGAGGATCAGCGCCTCCTGGGCGGCGTCCTCGGACTCATGGTTGCCGCACATCCGCTCGGCGAAGCGCTGGATCGAAGGGGCGATCTCGCGCAGCAGGGTCTCGATGGCGGCCGGTTCGCCGCGCTGGGCGGCCTGGATGAGGGCAGGGTCGAAGTCCACGGCCGGAATGTAGCGGGTTCCCGGGCGGCGCGCTCCCGGGTGAACCCCCACGAAGACGGGCGCGCTCTCAACCCGCAGGGAGGCCAGAGGCCATGACCACGACTCCGACGACGGTGACGGTGACGGGAGAGAATTTCGAGGGGCTCGTCAACAAGGACGGGATCGTCTTCCTCGACTGGTGGGCGAGCTGGTGCGGGCCGTGCCGCGCCTTCGCGCCGATCTACGAGCAGGCGGCGCAGCGCTTCCCGGAGATCGTCTTCGGCAAGGTGGAGACCGACGTCGAGCAGGAGCTCGCCGGCGCCTTCGAGATCCGCTCGATCCCGACGCTCATGATCTTCCGCGACGGCATCCTGCTCTTCGAGCAGCCGGGCATGGTGCCGGGCAAGGCGCTCGACGAGCTCGTGGAGAAGGTCCGCGCGCTCGACATGGCCGAGGTGAAGCAGAAGATCGCGGCGGCCGCTCCGACCCAGGCGCGGGCCTCCTGATGGACACCCGCGCCACCTTCAAGACGCTGAAGACCGGCTTCGACGTGGCGTTGGCAAAGCTGCCCGCCGCGTTGAAGGCGGAGGGCTTCGGGGTCCTCACCGAGATCGACATGCAGCAGACCTTCCGCGACAAGCTCGGCGTCGAGTACGGCCGGTACCGGATCATCGGCGCCTGCAACCCGACCTTCGCGAAGGCCGCCGTCGACACGGACCCTCGCGTCGGCGTCTTCCTCCCGTGCAACGTCGTGCTCTACGAGCGCGCAGACGGGGTCGCCGTGCTCGGCGCGATCGATCCCGTCGTGCAGCTCGGCGCTGTCGATCCGCGCTTCCACCCGCTCGCGGTGCACGTGAAGGAGAAGCTGGGCCGGGTCCTCGCGGCGATCGACTGACGCGATCGGCGGACTTCGGAACGAGGCCTGCGACGCTCCCGGGGCGTCGCGGGCCTCGTCGTGTGAGGTCAGCCCCGCAGCGCGCGGCGCAGCAGCGGCAGCGCCTCCCGCGGCTCGGCCGCGACGCCGGCGAGCGCGCCGCCCACCATCGCCCCGATCACGCCGACGGTCCCGACCTCGCTCCCCGAAAAAAAGAGCCCCGGGATCGGCGACCGCGGTCGCAGCGCGGCTTCTGCGAAGCGCCGCGGCGTCGGCAGCAGCCCGTAGATCGAGCCGCGCACCGGTCGCACGAAGTGCTCCGTCGAGACCGGCGTGCCGAGCTCCGCGTGCTGCACGAGCGGTCGGAGCCCCGGCATCCGCTCGTACAGCTGTGCCAGCAGCTGCGCGGTCAGCCGCGCCTTGAACGCCTCGTAGGCCTCCCCGCGGTGGTGCCAGCGCTCGCGCTGCCACGGCGCGAAGCTCTCCCACGGCACGAACGTCACCACCTCGGCGGTGTGCAGCTGTGCCGGCCCCGGGTCGTGCGTCGGATCCTTCAGGGAGGGGAACGAGGTGTAGAGCACCGGCGCCCGCGGGATCGCGCGATCCGGATGCACGTCCCAGAACGCCTCGCCGTCCGCGCGCCACGTCTCCCAGAACCATCGGTTCGCCGCCGTCGCGCCCGCCGCGCGCGGATCGCCCTTGAGCCCCAGGTAGAGGCAGACGTGCGCGGGCCCCGCCGGCAGCGCCGCGAGCCGGCGGGCCCAGGGTCGCAGCGATTCCTCCGGCGGGAGCAGGCGCGTCACCGTCGCGCGCACGCCGATCGCGCTGATCACGACGGGCGCCCGCAGCTCCTCGCCGTCCGCGAGCGCGACGCCGACCGCGCGGCCCCCCTCGAGCACGATCCGCGCGACGTCGGCCCGGATCCGCGCGTAGCCGCCCGCGTCGGCGACGGTCCGGAGCAGCTCTGCGGCGATCCGCCCGGAGCCGCCGACCGGGTAGTACGCGCCGTGCAGGAAGTGGCGCGTCACGAGCGCCTGCACCGCGAAGGAGGCCTGGTCGGGCAGCGCGCCGTGGTAGCCCCACTGCGCCGAGAGCACCGAGCGCAGCCGCGCGTCCGGCGTCAGCTCCCGCAGGACCTCGCCTGCGGTCGTCGCGAGCAGCGCCCGCGCCGGCCGCGCCACGATCCGCTCCGCGAGCCGCCCCGCCCGCTCGGGCAGCAGCCGCGCCGCGAAGAAGCCCTTCATCGCGCCGGCCGCCTGCCGCGCCAGCGAGAACCAGCGGTCGATCGCCGCCGGCTCGTTCGGGAAGGCGTGCAGGAGATTGTCGCGGAACTGCCGCGGCGAGTCGGGGAAGTCGATCGCGAAGCCGTCGTGCCACTCGAAGCGATCGTAGACCGGCCCGAGCGAGGCCCACTGCAGCCGCCCGTCCGTCAGCCTCGAGAGCAGCCGCCCCGTCGCCGTGTGCTCCGTGACCTCGCCGACCGCGTGTACGCCGACGTCCCAGTGCCAGCCATGTCGCCGAAAGGCGTGGGTGAAGCCGCCGGGGACGTAGTGCTGCTCCAGGACGAGCACGCGCCGGCCGAGCTTGCCGAGCAGCGCGGCGGTCGTCAGCCCGCCCATCCCGCTGCCGACGACGATCACGTCCCACGGCCCGGCCGGCGTCTGCGTCCCGAAGGTGGCGTCCATGCGGGCCAGCGTCGCGCGGGCGCGACGTCAGCGCAATTGGCGAGGGCCCGACGAGGGCAGGGCGCTACTGCGCCGGCGGCGGAAGGTGTGCGTGTGCCGGCGCGTCGGTCACGGCCTGGCCGAGCTTCTTGCACAGGCTCGCGAACGCCTCGAGCTCCGCTGGCGCGAGCGCCGTGAACGCCTCGGCGATCCGCTTGGCGTGGAGCGGAAAGATCTCGGCGATCAGCGCGCGGCCGGGATCGGTCAGGTGGACGCGGATGAAGCGGCGGTCCTCGGTGCTGCGGACCCGCTGCACGAGCCCGCGCTTCTCGAGGTTGTCGACCACCGTGGTGACGTTCGCGCCGCTCGTCAGCAGCTTGCCGGCGAGCGACGTCTGGCAGAGCGGCCCGAGGTGCAGCAGCGCCTCGAGCGTGCCGAACTGGCTCTCCGTCAGCTTGTAGGTCGGGAAGAGCCGGTTGAGCCGCGCGTCGACGCTCGCCTTCGCGCGGCTCAGCTTGATGAAGGCGTCGAGCGCCCGGATCTCGTCGGGAGGACCGCGGTGGTGCGTGCCCATCTGGGACTCCACGTCGAGATCTACCGAGCGATGAC
>CAYHCR010000461.1:0-4217 GCA_964354895.1 uncultured Myxococcales bacterium
CGGAGGCGGGGCCCGATCAGCTCTCGTTCTTCTCGAACCGCAGATACAAGGCTGCGCTGCTCGCCTCGCGGGCCGGCGCGCTGATCCTCGGCCGACGGGACCGCGCGATCGCGGCGCCGACGGGCGCGGCGGTGCTCTGGGTCGACGACGCCTACCTCGGCTTCGCGAAGGCGCAGAATCTCTTTCACCCGCAGCCTCGCCCGCCGATCGGCGTCGATCCGCGCGCGGTGATCGAGGAGGGCGCGCAGATCGATCCGTCCGCGAGCGTTCGGGCGCTCTGCTTCGTCGCCGCCGGGGTCCGCATCGGGGCCCGCGCGGTGCTGATGCCGGGCTGCGTGGTGCTCGAGGGGGCGGAGATCGCGCAGGACGCCTGGCTCTGGCCGGGCGTCGTCGTGCGCGAGCGCTGCGTCGTCGGGGCGCGCGTCGTCGTGCAGCCCGGCGCGGTGATCGGCGGGGACGGCTTCGGCTTCGCGTTCGATCCCGACGGGCCCGACGGCATGCGTCACCTGAAGATCCCGCAGGCCGGCCGCGCGCTCCTCGAGGAGGACGTCGAGATCGGCGCGAACACGACGATCGACCGCGGCACGATCGGCGACACGATCGTCGGCCGCGGCGCGAAGATCGACAACCTCGTCCAGCTCGCGCACAACGTCGAGGTCGGCCCGCTCTCGCTGATCGCCGCGCAGAGCGCCGTCGCGGGCAGCACGAAGCTCGGCATCGGCGTCGTCTGCGGCGGGCAGGCCGGGTTCATCGGCCACCTCAACGTCGGCGACGGCGCGCGGTTCGCGGCCCGTTCGGGCATCGCGGCGGACGTCCCGGCCGGCGCCGAGATGGGCGGCTATCCGGCCGTGCCGCAGGCGGACTACCTCAAGGAGATCGTCGCGATGCGTCGACTGCACGACGAGATCGACGGGCTGCGAAGGCTGGAGCGGCGCATCGCCGCGCTCGAGGCGGCGCTGGCCGCGAAGGGGAACGGCTCGTGAGCAGGACGCTCGACATCGACAAGATCCAGCAGGTGCTCCCGCACCGCTATCCGTTCCTCCTGATCGACCGCGTCACCGACGTCGATCTCGAGGCGAAGGTGCTCAAGGGATACAAGAACGTCAGCGCGAACGAGCACTTCTTCGCCGGCCACTTCCCGGCCTTCCCGGTCATGCCGGGGGTGCTCGTGATCGAGGCGCTCGCGCAGGCCTCGGCGATCCTCGCGTTCGAGCTCGAGCCGTTCCAGCTGAGCGAGTGGATCATCTATCTCGCGGGCATCGACGACGCGCGCTTCAAGCGCCCGATCCGCCCCGGCGATCGGCTCGATCTCGAGGCGCGGCTCGACAAGCGCAAGGGCCCGCTCTGGCGGATGATCGGCACCGCCACGGTGGACGGCCACAAGGCCGCCGAGTGCGTCCTGCTGGCGACGAAGGTCAAGAACCGAGGCTGAGGAGGCGCTCCATGGCCCAGATCCACCCGACCGCGATCGTCGACCCGAAGGCAGAGCTGCACGAGACCACGGTGATCGGCCCGTACGCCGTCATCGGCCCGAACGTGCGGCTCGGCGCCGGGACGAGCGTGGGCCCGCACTCCGTCCTCGACGGCGACACGACGATCGGCGCGAACAACCGCATCTTCCAGTTCGCCTCGATCGGCGCGCCGCCGCAGGACCTCAAGTACCGCGGCCAGCCGACGAAGCTCGTGATCGGCGACGGCAACCAGATCCGCGAATTCACGACCGTCCACCTCGGGACCGAAGAGGGCGGTGGGATCACGCGCGTCGGCAACCGCTGCCTGCTGATGGCCTACAGCCACGTCGCGCACGACGTGCAGGTCGGCAACGGCGTCATCCTCGCGAACTCCGCGCAGCTCGCCGGCCACGTGATCGTCGAGGACTTCGTGATCTTCGGCGGGGTCACGGGCGTGCACCAGTTCGTGCGGATCGGCAAACATGCGTTCATCTCGGGCGGCTCGATGATCGGCATGGACATCCCGCCGTTCTGCACGGCGACCGGCCATCGCGCGTCGCTCGCGGGCATCAACTCGGTCGGCCTGCAGCGACACAAGTATTCGGAGACGACGATCCGGGAGATCAAGAAGGCGTATCGGATCCTCTTCCGGATGAAGCTCGGGCTGCGCGAGGCGATCACGCGCGTCCGCGCGGAGATCCCGGCCGAGCCCGAGGTCGAACACATGCTGGCCTTCATCGAGGCCTCCGAGCGCGGCGTGGCCCGGTAGTGGGCACGATCGGGCTCATCGCGGGCGCGGGCGACTTCCCGCTTCGCTTCGCGGAGAGCGCCCGACGCGCCGGACACCGGATCGTCTGTGTCGCGCACCACGAGGAGACCGACCGCGCGATCGAGGCGCTCTGCGACGAGATCACGTGGGTCCACCTCGCGCAGCTCGGGCGCATGGTCGAGGCGTTCCGCCGCGGCGGCGCGGTCGAGGCCGCGATGGCCGGCGGGATCACCAAGGTGCGTATCTTCGGCGGCGTCCGGCCCGATCTGCTGGCGCTCAAGCACGCGCACAAGGTCACCTCCTTCAACGACGATGGGCTGCTGCGCACGATCGCGTCGGTCTTCGAGGAGGAGGGGATCCGGATCGTCGACCCCCTGCGCTACTGCCCGGATCTGCTCGGGACCGAACGCGCGTACGGCAAACGTTCCCTGCCGAAGGCCGCGGAGGAGGACGTCGCGGTCGGCCTGCAGGTCGCGCGGGCGCTCGGTCGCGCGGACGTCGGCCAGACGGTCTGTCTGAAGCAGGGCAGCGTCGTCGCGGTCGAGGCCGTCGAGGGCACGGACGCCTGCATCCGCCGCGCCGGCGAGCTCGCGGGCGAGGGCATCGTCGTCGTGAAGACGAGCAAACCGGGCCAGGATCTCCGCTTCGACGTGCCGTGCATCGGGCCCACGACGATCGACGTGCTCGCCGCCGTGAAGGCCGCCGCCCTCGCCTTCGAGGCGGGGCGCACCATCGTGCTCGACGCCGCGGAGGTCGGGCGGCGCGCGGACAAGGCGAAGCTCGCCGTCGTCGGTGTCTCGCTGCCGGCGGACGGCTCGACGGCAAAGAACGCTCCGCGGTAGAAGAGGCCCCTTTCCGCCGTCGGGGGCTCCTCCATGCGCCGTCTCGCGTCCACTCTGTCACTCCTCGTGCTCGTCGCCTTCACAGCGTGTGATGACTCGGGCGGCGGGGAAGGGGGCGACGCGGGCGGCACGCCGGCCGGTGGCAGCGGCGGCACGCCTGCGGGCGGTGACGGTGGTGGCGGCGGCGCGGCCGGCGGCAGCGGCGGCGGTCTCGGCGGCGCGGGGGGCCAGCAGACCACGCTCCCGCGGATCGACTCGCTCGAGCCCTCGAGCGGGATCATCGGCTTCTCCCCCGTCTACGTGCACGGCGCGAACTTCGCGGCCGTCGTGGGTCAGAACAAGGTCTCGTTCAACGGCACGTCGTCGACGGTCTTCGCGGTGGACGAGGGCGGGACGCGCCTGACGACGGCGGTGCCGCAGGGCGCGACGACGGGCGCCCTCTCGGTCTCGGTCGATCAGGGCCAGGGCTTCGTGCGCGTCGACGGCCCGGTCTTCACGATCGCGACCGGCACGCCGCCGCCGCTCCTGACCGCCGTCACGCCTACGGCGGCGACCGAGGGCGACACCAGCGTTACGATCTCGCTCTCCGGCTCCGGCTTCGCGCCGAACTCCGAGGTGCGCTGGGAGGGCAGTCCGCTCCCGACGCGCTACCGCACCGTGACGAGCCTCGAGGCGGACGTCCCGGCGGCGCTGCTCGACACGGTCGGCGAGTACCGGGTGCTCATCTACAACCCGCCGCCCGGTGGCGGCACCTCGCTGCCGGCGGTCTTCGCCGTCGTCCCGCCGGTGAACCTGCTCCGCGCGACCGGGATGTCCGCGCGCGCCGTCCGACTCGAGGTAGTGCACGCGCATCTGGAAGTCGTCGTACTGGTAGACGAACAGCAGGCCGTTGCGCCCGACGGCGCTGAAGTTGCCCGAGAGGACGGTCCGCGTCCGCGACCACGCGTAGCCGTCGCTCTGCCACCAGGCACCCGCGTACTCGAACTTCGCGCCCGTCGAGCGGAACACGATCAGGCGGACCGAGGTGCCGCCGTCGTCGTACAGGGCCACGAGGTCGGTCTTGCCGTCGAAGTCGGCGTCGGTGGCCACGACCTTCATGCGGGCGAGATCGAACGAGTTCGGCCCGCTCGCGAACCACGCGGTCCTCGCGAACGT
>CAYHCR010000462.1:0-4208 GCA_964354895.1 uncultured Myxococcales bacterium
GCTGCGTATGCGCAGCCGCTGCCGGTGGATCGGCCGGAGCGGGCGCGGCTCGTGGACGACGCGGCGCTCGGCAACGGCGTCGCGATCACGAGCCTCGTCCTGGGCGTCGCGAGCGCCGGCCTCTCGCTCTGGCTGCTCGGGAGCGAACCATGAGGCGCGCGGGCCCCGCGATGCCGCTGCTGCTCGTCGCGTGCATCGACGCGCTCGAAGGCGCCACCTGCGAGAGCGACGAAGACTGTCTCGACTACGTCTGCCAGAGCGGTCGCTGCACCGACCGCGAGCGAGCGCCGGCGCGCAGCGGCGGGAGCGGCGGACAGGGCCAGGTCGGCGGCGGCGGCGGGAGCGGATGGATCGACGACGGGACCGGCGGGACGGACCCGGTGCCGACCGGACCCGAGATCGTCGTGACGGGGCTCGAGTTTCCGTTTGACCTCTGGATGCATCGGAGCGGGCCGATCTGGACGATGGCGGGCCTGCCCGGCTCCTTCGGTCGCGTCCGCTCGGACGGGACCTCGCCGCAGAGCTTCTCGCTCGAGGGCCCGCGGTTCTTCGTCGATGACCCCTCGAGCGCCCTCCATGGCGACACGGTCTATGCGTCGGCGGACGAGCTCGGGCTCATCGTGTGGGACCTCTCGAACGACACCTTCACCCAGCGCTACGTCGACTCGATGGGCTACGCGAAGGGTCCCGTCGCGGCGGACGCGGCGGGCGTCTACTGGGTGACCGACGACCGGGCGAGCGGCGGGCAGGCGATCCGCGCGATGGCGCACGGGGGCGGGACGATCCGCACGATCGTCGCCGGGCTCGAGGACGTCGACGCGCTCGTGGTCTCGGGCGGCGAGGGGGTCGTCGCGGCGTACGAGGGCATCTTTGCGATCGCGCTCGGCGGCGGGCCGCTGCGCCCGATCAGCGCCGCGTATCGCCATCCCACCGCGCTCGTCGCGACCCCCGACGCCGTCTACTGGGCGGAGACCGACGGGTTGCATCGCTACGTGCCCGGCGCCGCGAGCGCGAGCCGGCTCGGCGACGGCTTCGGCCTCGACGTGGCCACCGGGCTCGCGGTCGACGACGGGCGCCTCTACGCGACGACCGGCGGCGGGCCGATCTACGAGGTGACCATCACGACGGGCGCGACCCGCTCGCTCGCCGACACGGACAACTCCGGAGACGCGGTCGCGGTTGACGGCGCCTGGGTCTGGTTCTTCGGCTCCACCGGCCGGAGTACGGCGCTCCTGCGTACCCGGAGGCCTCGGTGACCGGCCTGCGGCTCGGACTGGCTGCCGTCGGGCTCTTGTGCATGTATGCATGTGTCACGGATTCGACCTTTCAGCGCGCCGAGGCGTTGCGGGAGCCGGCGCCCGAGGCGGCCGAGGTGCAGCGGTCGCTCGTCGATCCCGACTGGAAGCTGCGCGTGCTCGCCGCCAAGGCGTGCGGGCGGAGTCGGACCCTCGACTGCGGCGGAGCCCTGCTGCGCGCGGGCCGGGCCGACCGCGTCGTGGAGGTCCGTTCGGCGAGTCACTGGGCCCTCGGCAAGCGTTGCGGTCCCGCGGAGCGCGCCGAGATCGCCTCGCTCCTCGAGGAGGCCGAGCCGGTCCGGGAGCTCTTCGTCGCGCTGATCGCCTGTCCCTCGGCGGACGGCTGGCTGCTGCTCTCGACGCGGGACGAGCTCGAGGGTGCGCGGGATGGCGTCGCGAAGCACGGGCGCGTCTCGACGACGGCGCCCGAGGAGCTGGACGCGCGCAGGGCGTGGCTGGAAGAGGTCGCGACGCTCGGACCGCCGAACGAGCGGCTCTCCGACGCGCTCGACGAGGTCGCACGCCAGCTCCGGGTGCAGGCGCAGGAGGAGGCGCGTCGGCGGCGCGAGGAGGCCGCGGCGCGGGTCGCCGCGCGCAAGATCGTGGAGGAGGCGGCTGCGGCGACGGCCGCGGCGGTCGCCGAGATCGACCAGCTCGTGCGCAGGGGCAGCTACGTGGCGGCGATCGCACGGCTCGAAGGGGGGCGGGAGGCCGGCGTGCAGGGGCTCGACGAGGCCGCGCGCCGCATCGGCGAGGCGGCCTGGGCCGCGGTGCCGGCGCCGCGCGATCTCACGAAGATCGAGGGCTACTTCCTGCTGGTGGGCGCGCTCGCCGTGCCCGAGGCCGAGGCGGCGCGCGACGAGGCGATGGCGGCGCTCTGGCCGGAGTTTCCTGCGTGGCTGAAGTTGCCGCAGAACGGCGGGCTCGTCCGAGAACTTCGGAGGATCGTGACGAACTGGGACCGCTGTGATGTGGCGTCCGAGCGCTTCAACAGGGAGAAGGAGCGCAATGACGCCCGGGTGAGGCCGAGGTCGCGGTGGGGTGGAGCCGGCTACGAGCCGGATCGCACGAAGGAGGCCGCGCTCTTCGCGGCGATGAGGCGCGCGTACGAAGCTTGCGGTGAGGACATGCGCCGCGTGATCGAGGCTGGCGGCGGGCCCGACGAGCCGTCTCCGCTGTCGCCGGCCCCGCCACACGTCGAGGCGTGGGTCCAATTGACGTGCGATCACGACGGTGACTGCTCACTCGGGAGCATCGAGATCCGCGAGGCTGGCACGCGCGAAACGCGATACTGCATCCCGCTCGTCGAGGCCTGCTCGAACGCCGGCAGCTCTCCGGCGCTGCTCGGCGCCCGCGAGCGGCGGGGAGAAGCACCGTGAATCGCAGACTCGTCGCGTTGCTGGGCCTGCTCGCGTTCGGATGCGCCGCCGAGGCGACTCCGCCGCCACCCGTGGAGAGCGCGCCCATCGCGCCGCCCCCCGAGTGCAGCGGGACCGGCCAGCCCTGCGAACGCTTCGGGTTGACCGGGGAATGTGTGCAGTCCCGCTGCGTCCTCGCGGGTGGCCGCTGTTCGCAGGAGAGCGACTGCGCGGACGGCGAGGGCTGTACGACGGAGCGGTGCGAGGCCGGTCGGTGCGTGAGCGCCGAGCGGAGCGGGCGCTGCGCGAACGGGGAGGGCACGGCCGGGAGCTGTGTGCTCGGTCTCTGCGAGGTCGACCTGCCGGCGAGCTGCGGCGGCCAGCAGAGCTGCCCGAGGGCCGCGAATGGCTGCATGGAGACCTCCTGCGTCGAGCTCGCCTGCAGCGTCCGCGCGAAGGCCGAGGGCGAGGCCTGCCAGAGCGCGATCGGGCGGGAGGGCAGCTGTGCCGGTGGGCGCTGCGTGCCGGTCGAGACGCCCGAAGAGCGCTGCAAGACGATCTTCCAGCCCGGCTACGGCTACGTGCGCAGCTGCACGAAGGGCCTCGCGTTCGTGCTCGAGCCCGCGGCGATCGCGGCCGTCGAGCAGGCGATCACCCAGGAGCTCGCGCGCTCGTATCGCTACGACGTGAAGGTGGCGCTCGTCGGGCTCCCCGACGGCGGCTACAACCTCGTGCTCCTGAACCGGCAGCCCTTCACGGACCTGCACGGGCTCCTCGATCCGTCCTTCGTCGCGTGGTCGATCGCCGACTACACGCGAGCGACGAGCTGGAAGTCGCGCAACCTGCACATCTGGCTGCAGCCGTACGAGCAGGGCTGGGGGCTCTCGACCGCCGGTGGACGCGAGGCGGTGGACGTGGGGCGCGCGGCGAGCGGGCTGGGGTTTCTGGGCGTCATGAATGCGCCGGCGTTCCGCAAGTGGCTCGAGCGATCGTTTCACCCGCTGCAGGCCGCCGACGCATCGCCGCCGGCCGCGCGCCAGAAGGTCGGAGGTCCGGGATGAGGAGCCGTTGGTGGGTCGCAGCGCTCGCGGGGCTGGTCGCCGGCGGCTGCCCGGAGCCGAAGCGCGCGGTTCGGCGCGACGAGCCGGACGTGGAGTGGACCGACGAGGGCCGGGAGCGAAGCCGTCCGGCGCGGCGCGAGGAGGCGCGGCGCGAGGAGGCGCGCAGCGAGGAGCCGGCCCGGCCGGGACCCCGCGTCGTTCCGCTGGCGACCGATCCGGCCCGCGCCGCGCTCATCGTCACGGAGGGCGCGCCGGGGCCGGGCCCGGACTCGTGCGAGATCCCGCTCCGCGCCGTCGAGGCGAGCGCGAGGCGGGCGGAGCTCGAGGGCACCGAGTCGAAGCTCCTGCGCGATCTGCTGGTCGCCTTCGCGAAGCTCGAGACGGAGCCGCGCTTCGACATCACCCCGCTGAACCAGGACGAGTTGCTCCGAGCGGTGGATGGCGCGCGCGCGCCACGGAGACTCGTGGTCGCCGTGAAGCGGCGCTGGTCCGCG
>CAYHCR010000463.1:0-4204 GCA_964354895.1 uncultured Myxococcales bacterium
CGGCCGAAGCTCGTGGCCGTCGCGACGGAGGCGGTCCGCGACGAGCTGCAGGCGCGCCTCGGCCCCGATCGTCCCACGTTGGTCGTCGGCGAGGCGGGCGCGTGTGAGGCCGCAGTCCTGCCCGAGGTCGACGTCGTGCTCGCCGCGATCGCGGGGAACGCGGGCATGCGCCCGACCGCCGCGGCCGTCGGAGCCGGCAAAGCTGTCGCGCTCGCGAACAAGGAGTCGATGGTGCTCGCGGGGCCGTGGCTCTCGGCCGAAGCGACGCGCCACGGCACCACGATCCTGCCCGTCGACAGCGAGCACTCGGCGATCTTCCAGTGCCTCGCGGGCCACCACGTCGCGGACGTCGAGCGGCTCGTGCTCACCGCGAGCGGCGGCCCGTTTCGGACGTGGGCGCCGGAGCGGATCGCGCGCGCGACCCCCGAGGAGGCGCTGCGCCACCCCAACTGGTCGATGGGCGCGAAGATCACCGTCGACTCCGCGAGCCTCGTGAACAAGGGCCTCGAGGTGATCGAGGCGCGCTGGCTCTTCGGCCTGCCCGCCGCGCGGATCGCGGTCGTCGTCCACCCCGAGTCGATCGTCCACTCGATGGTCGAGTTCGTCGACGGCTCCGTGCTCGCGCAGCTCGGCACGCCCGACATGCGCGGCCCGATCGCCTTCGCGCTCTCGCACCCGGGCCCGCGCCTGCCGCTCCCCCTGCCGCGCCTCGATCTCCCCGGCCTCGGCCAGCTCCGCTTCGAGGCGCCCGATCTGCAACGCTTCCCGGCGCTCGGGCTCGCGTTCGAGGCGCTCTCGGCAGGTGGCACGGCGCCCGCGGTCCTCTCCGGCGCGGACGAGGCCGCCGTCGAGCTCTTCCTCGCCCGGCGCGCGCCGTTCTCCGCCATTCCTGCCGCGATCGCCGAGGCGCTCTCCGCGCACCGCGTCCGAGAGGTCGGGGGCGTGGAGGACGCGATCGACGCCTGCGAGGAGGGTCGCCGCCTCGCGCTCGCCTACCTGACCCGTGCCGCCTGACGAAGCGGCGCCCGGACGTTAGAGTCGCCGCATGGGTGCGTCGGTCCTCTTCGAAGTCGGCTCCGTCGTCCTGCTGCTCGGCGGCCTGATCTTCGTGCATGAGCTCGGTCATTTCCTGGTCGCCAAGGCGTTCGGCGTCAAGGTCGTGCGCTTCTCGCTCGGCTTCGGGCCCCGGATCCTCGGCTTCACGCGCGGCGAGACCGACTACCGCATCTCGCTGCTGCCGCTCGGCGGCTACGTGAAGATGGCCGGCGACGATCCGAGCGAGGAGCTCGAGGGAGACGAGCGCGGCCGGGGGTTCCTGGAGCAGGCGCCGTGGAAGCGGATCCTCATCTCGTTCGCAGGGCCCGCGATGAACCTCGCGTTCCCGGTGTTCGCCTACTTCGCGCTCTTCGCGCTGCAGCGCGAGCAGCTCCCGGCCTATGTCGGCAAGGTGCTGCCGGAGATGCCGGCGTTCGCGGCCGGCCTGCGCCCCGGTGATCGCATCGTCGAGATCGACGGAGAGACGCTCTATTCTTTCGCCGATCTGCAGCGGATCGTGCAGCCCTCGGCGGGCAAGCGGCTCGCGCTGGTCGTGGAGCGGGAAGGTGTGCGGGTCCCGCTCGCGATGACGCCGGACGGTTGGGAGGAGCGCGATCCGCTCGAGACGCGCGTCATCGGCCGCATCGGCATGATCGCCGCGAGCGACGTCGCGATGGTCGCGCTCTCGGGCCCGGGCACCGCGCTCTGGGACGCCGGGCTGCGGCCGCTGGATCTCGTCACGCACGTCGACGAGACGGCCGTGAAGAGCTGGGAGCAGGCCGACGTCGCGCTGCGGCAGGCGCACGGGGCGGGGCGGCCGGTGCAGGTGCGCGTCCTGCGCAGCACCGCGGTCGAGGTGGCGGCGCTGCAGCTGCTCGTCCCCGAGGCGCAGCGCTTCACTGTCGCGCCGGGCGGCGCGCTCGGGCTGCTGCCGACGGATCTGACGATCACCCACGTCGAGCCCGGCAGCGCGGCGGCCGCGGCGGGGCTGCGCAGGGGCGATCGACTCACGGCGCTCGACGAGCGGCCGCTGCTCTCCTGGACGCAGCTCGAGCGCGCGCTGATGGAGAAGAAGGCGCAGCCCTTCACGCTCGCGTGGGTCCGCGAGGGGGCCGGCCAGCAGGTCACGCTCTCGCAGGAGAGCCGTACCAAGCTCGATCCCCTCACCGATCGCGACGTCACGCTCTTCCGCTTCGGCGCGTTCCAGCGGGTGCCGAGCGTGCGGCCGGAGCTCGTCACGGTCCCCTTCCGCCCGGTCCTCGCGCTCTCGATGGCGATCGAGGCGAGCTGGGACGTCGGGCGGAAGATCCTGCTCGGCGTCGCGAAGATCTTCACCGGCGAGATCGCGTTCAAGAACGTCGGCGGGCCGCTGGAGATCTTCCAGGTCACGCGCGCCGCCGCGGAGGCCGGCTGGGAGATGTATCTCCACACGATGGCGATGATCTCGATCAACCTCGGCCTCATCAACCTCTTCCCGGTGCCGGTGCTCGACGGCGGCCACATCGTCGCCGGGATCATCGAGACCGTGCGGCGGCGCCCGCTGTCGCTGCGCGCGCGGGAGATCTCGAACCTCGTCGGGCTCGTGCTGCTGCTCACGCTGATGGCGTTCGCGATCAAGAACGACGTCGTCCGCTATTTCTTCGAGGGCTGATCTGCACACCTTGCTCGCGATCGACTCGGCGACGACCGTGCTCTCCCTCGCCGTCCTGCGTGGTGTCTCCGGCGCGCTGGCCGTGCTCGCGCGCGCCGATCACGGGCCGCCGGGCCCGTCGAATTCCGTGCTCCTGCCCTCCGCGATCGACCCGCTGCTCGCCGCGGCCGGGGTGGAGAAGAGCGCGCTGACCGGGCTCGTCGTCGGGCTCGGTCCGGGGGCGTTCACCGGCCTGCGCGTGTCGCTCGCGACGCTCAAGGGGCTCTCCGTCGCGCGCCGGTTGCCGCTCGTCGGCGCCTCGTCGCTGCAGGCGCTCGCGCTCGCGGGCGCGCGGCTCGTCCCGGACGCCGCGTCGATCGTGCCGATGCTCGACGCGCGCAAGGGGCAGGTCTACGCGGGCCTGTTCCTGCGCGACGGCGAAGGAGTGATCGCGGCCGGCGCCGATCACGAGCTCGCCATCGGTCCGGCAGAGCTGCTCGAGCGGCTGCGGGCGCTCCCGGCGCCGCTCCTGCTGTTCGGCGAGGGCTACGTGCGATTTCGCGCCGAGCTCGACGCCGCGACGCAGGGGCGCCGCGTCGCCCACCGGGACGGGCTGCCGCTCACGCCGCCCGCTGCGGCGCTCGCGGAGCTCGCGGTGGGATCGCTGGGCGCCTACGACGTCGCGGCGACCGCCGCGCTCGAGCCCAATTACGTGCGGCCGAGCGAGGCCGAGGCCCGCCTGATCGCGGCGACGGGCGCGCCGGTCCTCTGACGCGATGCGGCGGTCGATCGCCCCTTGACCCGCCTCCACCCGGCCGCCGTACGATCCTCCCTGAACACGGCGCCTCCGAGCCTCGCACCGGCGATCGCCGCGCTCGATCTGACCTCCCTTCGTGCCGACGGCTCGTGCCCGTCGGATCGCCGGTGCGTCCTGGCGGAGATCCCATGCAGAGTACGGCTCGCAAGGTCGACATGAGCGCGCGGATCGAGGCACTGCAGCAGCGGCACCTTGCGTGCGAGGAGCGCCTGCGCGGCTTCGAGGGGCGCAAGTTCGTCAGCCCGGCCGAGGAGGCCGAGATCCGCAAGCTCAAGCACGAGAAGCTCGCGGCCAAGGACGAGCTGGCGCGCATCGAACGAGTCGGCAACGCCTGAACCGAGAGGCGCGGCTGCGGCGCGGTTCGAAACGCCCCTTCGGCCCGGCCGGAGGGGCGTTTTCCGTCTCACGTCGCGCCGCGGCTCGCCTTGACGGCCCCATGGACGTTTCGTAGGTTGCGCGCCGATCTGCCTCCAAGCGGGACGAAGCCCAAAGGCGCGGAACGCGACCCCGACGGCCAACCACGGGAAACTACATGGGATTTCGTGAGCACCTCGAGGACGTCTGCAAGGCCGAGGGCGCGATCGCGGCTGCCGTAATGGGCTTCGACGGGATCGAGGTGGAGCGCGTCACGCCCATCGAGCTCGACCTCGATCTCGCGACGCTGCTCGTCGAGTACACCGGGATCCTGTCGCAGATCCGCAACGCCGCCGAGGTGATGCAGA
>CAYHCR010000464.1:0-4197 GCA_964354895.1 uncultured Myxococcales bacterium
CGCGCTGGGCGGAAGTTGTGCTGGCGGGACCGCCTGCTGGATGGGCTCCACGGCCGCAGGCGGGCTGACGTTGCCCGCGCGATCGATCCCGCGGAGCTGTACGAGGTTCGTGCTGCCGCCGGCCGCGGTGCCGCTGCGGAGCGCGACCGTGAAGCAGCCGCCGGTCAGCGCGCCGCCCCCGGCCGCGGGCGACCACGACGGGAAGCTGGCGCCGCCGAGGAACTGGTAGCCGTTGTCGTTGCCGTTCGGATCGGTGCTCGCCGCGTCGACGCAGATCGTCGCGTCAGCGGTGCAGACGGTCCCGGAGCGAGTGGACAGGTGTGGCGCGGTCGGCGGCGTCTGGTCGAGCACGACCTGGTCGCTCGCCGTGGCGCTGTCGAGGCCGGCGGCGTTGCGGAAGCTCGCGCGGATCGGCTTCGTGCCTTCGACCGCGAGCGGGCAGGTGACCGTCGGCTGGAACGGCGAGAAGGCGGCGACGCCCGCGAGGTTGCCGTCGCACGCGACCTTCATCAGCAGCGGGAAGCCGGCGGGCTGGTCCTCGGCGACGGCGAGCTCGACCGAGACGTTGCCGGCGTTCGTGTACTTCGTGCCTCCGACCAGCGTGATCGGCTGCCGCACCGAGACGGTGGGCGCGGACGGAGGCGTCGGATCGACGAAGGTCGCGGCCTGCACGACGGGCGAGGAGAGCCGGGAACCGTCGCGGAAGATCGCGGAGACCGTGCGCGCGCCGGAGGCCGTCGAGGCGTCGAGCGCGTGCCGGTAGATCGGCGGGGTGACCGAGATCCAGCTGCCGCCGGGAGCGGCGGGGATCGTGAGCCACGGAGGGCTCGCCGGGAGCGTCGCGCCGTTGACGAGCGCGACCTGCGTGATCCCGGGTTCGAGCGGGATCACGGAGAGCTCGACGTCGACCGTGAGCGCGGGCACGGCCTGCGCGCCCTGCGCGATCCGCACGCTCGGGCCGGTCGGCGCGACCGTGTCCAGCGTGATCGAGGCCTGCGCGATCACCGGCGCGGTCGGGTTGCCCGCGCCGTCGATCACCGACGCGCAGACGACGTGGAGACCTTCTCGCTGCGCCAGCAGGAAGGGAAGGGTTGCCGCGAAGGGCACGCTCGGCCTGCCTGCGAGATCGCCCGCGACGCAGCCGCCCGCCGGGTTCACCGCTTCGCCCAGCACGATCGTCGCGCCCGTCAGCCCGCCGGCGTCCGCGACCGCGAGCGCGACCTGCACGTTCGTCGTCGTCGTCACGCTCGAAGAGGCGGTCCCGTCTCCGAGCGAGCCACCGACGGAGATCGTCGAGACGACCGGCGCGGAGAGATCGAGGCGCGTGCTCGCCGTGACGGGTCCGGCGACGAGGCCGGCCGCGTTGCGGAATTCGACCTGCACCAGCTTTGCGCCGTCGCCCGCCGTGAGCGTCACGTTTGCGGCAGCGGCGTAGGGCAACCACGCATTCACGTTGCCGGGCGCGCCGTTCACGTCGGAGACGGCGCCGGAGATCCGCTGCTCGGTGGCGCCGACCGCGGAGAGCGCCAGCGAGGCCGCGCGGGAGAGCGCCCAGGGCGCAGGAGCGATCGCGACCGACGCGCCCGCGGGCGGAGAGGTCTGCAGCAGGAACGTCACCTGCGCGGAGGGCGCGATGTTGCCTGCGCGATCGCGCACGAAGACCGTCACGGCCTTCGGCCCGTCGCCCGGCGAGAGCATGCCGCTCCAGGAGAAGAGGCCGCCCGCGAACGACAGGCCGCCCTGCCCCACGGCGAGCCAGCCCGTCGAGCTCGAGCCGCCCGCGACGAGATCGCCCTGCACCAGCACCTCGCCGGTGGAGAGGGGACCGGCCGCGTCGGAGGAGGTGATCTGCAGAGAGAAGGCCGTCTGCGCTGGTCGCGTTCTGCGCGCCGAGCAGCGGCGCCGTGACGAACAGCAGCGGCGTCATCGGGCCCGACGCGTCGACCTCCAGGCTCGCCTCGATCGGCGCGGCTGCAGAGCTGACGTTTCCGACGGCGTCCATGAGCTGCAGGTAGACCGTGCGCGTCCCGTCGCCGGGCGCGAGCGTCCACGAGCTGGCGCCCTGCAGCGCGAGCCACGGCGCGCCCGCGAGCTCGGCGATCGAATTGGCGAGGCGCATCTGCGAGGCGCCGGCGCCTGCATCGCTCGCGGTGAGCTGCGCGGTCACCTGCGCGCGCGCGGTGATCGTCGCGCTCCCGCGGCCGTCGGCGAGCGTGCCCTGCAGCGAGAGCGTGCCGGTCGGCGCCGTGGTGTCGAGGGTCGTGCTCGCCTGCACAGTTGCGCTGGTGTTCCCCGCGAGATCGCGAAACTGCACGGTGACCAGCTTTGCGCCGTCGCCGGGCGTCAGCGTCGCCGACAGATCGGGGCGCGCGGCGACGAACGCGCCGACGCCTCCGGGCAGGCCATCGACCGCGGCGAGCGCGCCCGACAGCCGCACCTCGTCCGCGCCGGAGGAGGGCGTGCGGATCGTGACGGCGGTCGTCGCCGTGAAGGGCCCGGGCGCGATCGAGGGCGTGCCGGCGGTCGGGGTGGTCGTGTCGAGCCGGAGCACGAGGGCAGGTGCGACCGCGGTGTTGCCCGCGCGATCGCGGAAGGTCGCGAGGAGCCGCTTCTCGCCGTCGGGGCCGGAGAGCGCGCCGGTCCACGACGTGGCGTACGGCGAGAAGCCCGCGGGGCCGCCGCTCACGGGGCCCGACAACTCCACCTCGAAGGCGCCCACGGCGGAGAGCGCGAGCACGAGGCCGTCCTGCGCCGCGGCGGCCGCGTCGACCACGCCGTTCGGCGCGGCGGGCGACGTCAGCGCGAGCGTCGCGCTCGAAGGCGGCGTGGTGAGCAGCTCGATCGTCTCGGGCGGCAGCGTGACGGCATTGCCCGCGCCGTCGCGGAAGCGCACGTGGAGCTGCTTCCGTCCATCGCCCGGCGGCAGGAACCAGGGCCGCTCCGACACGAAGGGCTCCCACACGGCGCCGCGGAAGCCCGGGTCGCTGGAGAGCGAGAGTTGCAGGAAATCGGGGTGATCGTCCGTCGCGGTGAGGCTCGCGAGGACCTGCACGGTCGGCGTGAAGGAAGGATCCGGCGGCGCGACGTTCGAGAGCGCGCGCAGCGTGAGCGAGAGGCCGGCGGGCGGCGCGCGATCGAGCACGACGTTGAGCGGCAGCGGCGCGCCCGTGTCGTCCGCGAGCACCGCCACGTTGCCCGCGCGATCGGCGAAGCGGACGAACAGCGTCTTGCGACCGTCGGTGGCCGGATCCGGCAGCGCGACCGCGGCCGACGGGCCGAACGGGACGCGCAGGGGGTTTCCGAAGGTCGGCTCGACGTCGAGGAAGACCTCGTAGACGCCCGAGCCGGGCTCGCCGGCGTCGGACGGCGGATCGATCGCGCCGAGGCCGATCGGCACGAGGCCGGTCTGCGACGCCGAGAACCACGCCGGCCCCGTGACGCCCGGCAGCGCGACCTCGACGCCGCCGAGGAGCGATGCGGACAGCTGTGCGGGCGACGCGCGATCGAGCACGAGCTCGGTGAACTGCGTCGCCGACGGCAGCCCCGCGTCGTCCGCGAATTGCACGTAGATCGCCTTGCGCCCGTCCGCGCCGCCGCCGTCGCACTCGGCGAGCTCGAAGGGGTAGTCGTTCGGCCGCAGCGGATCCGGCGCGACGAGCGACGCGAACGGCACGCCCGCGAAGCTCGGATCCTGCGAGGCGCGGAACTGCGTCGACTCGCTCGCCTGCAGCCGCAGCGTCACCGCGCAGTCGTTGACGTAGAAGCCCTCGAGCACCTCGACGTCGCCGGAGCGCCGCCGCAGCACGTGCGGCCCGCCGGACAGCTCTGCGGTCTGGTTCGGCAGCACGGTCACCGGCTCGGGCGCGCGCAGCTCGACGAACTGCGGCCGGCTCGCGACGACCTCGTAGGGGCCGACGAGCGCCGAGACCATCAGGCCGTCGATCGTGAAGCGGCCCTGGCGATCCGTCGTCGCAGAGCGGCTCCAGCCGGCGATCTGCACCACTGTCCCCGCGTGATCGTCCGCGGGATCGTCCGAGCTCAGGATCACGCCCGTCACGCCGCCGCGCGCGAGCTCGAGCGCGATCGCCTGATCGAGCGAGAGATCGATCCCTGCCTCGATCCGCAGCCCCTGCAGCGCCGCGCTGCGGTAGCCGGGCCACGCGACCCGAAGCGAATAGAGCCCGGGCCCCAGGTCCG